>CALCSH010000449.1 GCA_937893815.1 uncultured Anaerolineae bacterium
ATGTTTTTCTCTGCGTTCTCTGCGCTCTCAGCGGTGTAAATTTGCTTGAGTTTTGTTCAAGCTTTTGTTGACCACTACAATTCTGGCAAAAATCGCTTGATTTTGGCACGTTCTAATGGCGGTTAACGTATTTTCGCTAGATTATAAATTCTATTGATAGGTAATTTTTTCAATGCGCACATTTTCTACCCCTACTAACCTGTGCAATTCACTCATCGCCTCGGAAGTGATATGCGTGTTGTAATTGGGGAAATCAAGCAAGAAACCGCGACCTTCCTCAAAAATATGGAAGGCAAAGCGATCATTACCCGGCGCGCTGATCAACATGCCAAATATACGTCGCATCAACAACCCATCGCGCATCTTGCCCAACCCCGGGCGCAGCACCACCGTCAGCATGCGGCGCTCTTCGTCATCGCTAGGGAGGAGCGCCGGCACCATGCGCATTACTTGCTCGACCAGCGCCGGGGCCGATTCCATCACCGCAGGAAGCGGCGAAGCAGGTGTTTCCTCCACCACAGCAGGGATTTCATCAGGAGCGATTGTTGCTGTTTCGGTTTCAACTTTGGCTTTTGGAATCGCCTCCACATGTTGGGATTTCGCGGGAGCAAACTGGCCCCAATCATCGGGGAAAG
Organism: uncultured Anaerolineae bacterium; assembly: GCA_937893815.1. Lineage (GTDB taxonomy): Bacteria > Chloroflexota > Anaerolineae > Anaerolineales > UBA11858 > NIOZ-UU35. The sequence continues at coordinate 636 of CALCSH010000449.1, forward strand.
GCTCCGGCGGGGGCGGCATATTGACAGGCGGATTCCACTCATCGGCGGGATCATCATATACTGGGGAGCGTTCGGCAACCTGTGGTGCGCGCCGTGATTCTCTCGGAGGTTGCTTCTGTTCCGATGAAGTCGGTTTCGCCTTCGGGGTGGGGTTTGTATTTCCTCGCCTGAGGGGCAAGTGATTCACCGGGATTGCATCCACTACAACTTCATCTAACGGAACAACATGCCGCAATTCGGTCGTAATTCGATCGACCAGAATTTTTGGTTCGGCACCGGCGCCATCAATTTTTCCCTCTACCAGCACAATCGCATCATGCTCAATTATTTCGCGGTAGGTATCCCAGGTGCGCGGGAAGATCACCAGATCGATATTGCCCTGCATATCTTCGAGGGTGACAAAGCCCATCGGCTTGCCGCGCTTGGTGATATGCGGACGAATACGGCTGATCACTCCGGCCACGCGTACTTGTTGTTGATCGGTGGCTTCGACCAATTCGGTGGAATAATGGGTGACATTTTGTGCAATCGCATCCATCACCGGGCTGAGCGGATGATCGGAAACATACAGGCCGATCAACTCACGTTCCCAATCGAGTTGAGTGCGGCGCGGGATTTCATGCACAAGTTCGGGCAAGTCAATTCGATCGTGAAGGCCGGTTTGCGGGCCAAACATGGTCATTTGCCCGCTTTCAGCGGCAGAAAAATATGTGGAACTGATCGAAACCAGGCGGTCAAGCGCCTCAAGCACAGCCTGACGTGGCCCGAAATTATCCAATGCCCCAACCTTGATGAGGCACTCCAAGGCACGCTTACCGATCTTACGCAGGTCAGCGCGTCGCACAAAGTCGTTTATATCCTTGAAGGGGCCTTCTTCGCGGGCCTGCAAGAGCATTTCAACGGGGTTTTGCCCTACATTTTTGACGGCCCCCAACCCAAAGCGGATTGCGGACGACGGACGGGAGACGGAGGACGGGGGACGGGCAGTATCGCTTCCGTCTTCGGTCTTCGGTCTTCCGTCCTCAATCGAGAAATCCCACAGGCTGGTATTGACATCGGGCGGCAGCACTTCAATCCCCATGCGGCGGCAGTCGGCGGCGTATACGGCTACACGGTCGGTATCGCTTTGGAATACGGAGAGCAGGGCGGTCATATATTCAACGGCATAATGTTGCTTGAGATAAGCCGTTTCGACCGAAATTACGCCATAATCGGCGGCGTGGCCTTTTGGAAAACCGTAACGGGCGAAAGCCTCCCAGTTATCAAAGATGGCGTTGGCGATTTTTTCGTTAATGCCGTTTTGGTGTGCGCCTTTCAGGAAACGCCCGCGCTGTTTTAGCAGCTCGGCTTCTTTTTTCTTGGCAACTGTCTTGCGCAGTACATCGGCTTCAGAAGCTGTAAAATTGCCCAATTGCATGGCCGTGTACATAATCTGTTCTTGATACACGGTGATGCCGTAGGTTTCTTTGAGAATTGGCTCCAGCATGGGGTGCAGATAGTCGATTTCTTCTTCGCCGTGCATCCGCCGGATATAACTGGGGATGAAATCCATTGGCCCCGGGCGGAAGAGCGCCACCATCGCGATAACATGATCGAGATTGTGGGGTTTCATTTCTACCAGATTGCGGCGCATTCCGGCGCCTTCTACTTGAAAGACCCCGGCGGTTTCGCCGCGTCCCAAAAGCTCAAAAGTTTCGGGGTCGTCCAGCGGAATATTGTTAAGGTTGAAATCAATGCCGTGGCGCTCGCGGATCAAGTCGCAGGCGCGCGCCATTACAGTCAGCGTGGAAAGGCCCAAAAAGTCTACTTTGAGCAGGCCCTGGGCATCAATCACCGACATCTCGAATTGCGTGACGGTTTTTACCGGGCTATCCTGGGCGGTTCCAGTTGGACGGTGCAGGGGCAGATATTCGACAATCGGTTTGTCGGTGACAACCACCCCGGCAGCGTGCGTCCCGGCGTTGCGCACCACGCCTTCCATCCCCTTGGCGGTTTCGATCAAATCGCGTACATATCCCGCTGAATCATACGCCGCCCGGAACTCAGGTACATCTTCCAACGCCTGTTCAATCGATACCGGTTTGCCCGGCACGTTGGGGATCATCTTGGCGATCCGATCCACTTCGTTGATGGGAATATCTTTGACGCGTCCCACATCCCGTATGGCGGCGCGCGCCTTCATCGTGCCAAAGGTAATAATCTGAGCGACTTTATCATCGCCATATTTGCGGGCGGTATATTCCATCATCTCGGCGCGGCGGTCGTCACGAAAATCGAGATCAATATCGGGCATAGAAACGCGCCCCGGGTTAAGGAAACGCTCAAAGATCAAGCCGTGCTCGATGGGGTCTACCAGGGTAATATTCAGCGTATAGGCCACAATCGAACCAGCCGCCGAGCCGCGGGCGTTATACCAGATGCCTTCTTTTTGGGCATACTGACATAGATCCCACACAATCAAGAAATAGGCATCAAAACCCATCGTGTGAATAATATCAAGTTCGTAATTCAGGCGTTCCTGGTATACGGTGTCCCCGGCATGCGAGCCAAAGCGCCATTCAAGGCCGCGTTCACAGCGTTCCCGCAGATAAGTTTCGGCGGTATAGCCTTCAGGAACTTCAAAATCAGGCAGGTGATATTCTTTGAAGCCCAGATCAACTTCGCAGCGTTGAGCAATCAACAGCGTATTGCTCAACGCTTCAGGCACTTCGGCGAAAATTTGTCCCATCTCCTGGGCGGTTTTCAGGTAATAGGTGCCATCCGACATGCGCATGCGCTTGGGGTCGGTCAGCAGCGAGCCAGTTTGCACAGCCAGCAGAATATCCTGCAATTCGGCATCCGATGGGTTGATATAGTGGACATCGTTCGTCGCTACATAACGAGCTTTATAACGCGGTCCCAATTCCAGCAGCGATTTGTTGATTTGTTCCAGTTCCGGAATTTCGTGTTGTTGCAGTTCAACAAAGAAACGATCAGGCCCAAAGACTTCATAATACCAATCGAGTTTTTTGCGCGCCGCGTTGAGTTTGCCCTGATTGATGGCGCGCGGGATTTCAGCCGCCATACAGCCCGAGGTACAGATCAGGCCATCCGAATGAGCGGCCAGAAAATCATGGTCGATGCGTGGATAATAATAGAAGCCCTCCAACTGGGCGGCGGAGGCAATTTTGAGCAAATTTTGATAACCGGTCTGATTCTCGGCCAAAAGCATCAGGTGCGACGATTTTTTGTCGTGCTGAAATTCCCTGTTGCGCATCCCGCGGGCCGCCATATAAGCTTCCAAACCGATGATCGGCTTGACCCCAGCACTGGTGGCCGCATTATAGAAATCGATTGCCCCGAACATCGTGCCGTGATCGGTGATTGCCAGGGCGGGCATTTCCAACTCAGCGGCGCGTTGAACCAGCTTCTTGATATTACTGAAGCCATCCAAAAGCGAGTATTCGGTGTGAACGTGAAGATGAACGAAGTCAGACATAGTATGGATAGTTTCATGGTTGTGTAGTTCTATTGTTTTATCGTCGGGTCATTCGAAAATAAACAGGAACAATAAAAACGATAAACTACTCAACAAACAAATCAGATTCGATTATAGCACGCGAGTTCGATTTATTTTTCGGCGCGGGGCTTAAAGATTTAAATTTTTTAAGTTTTCGATTTGTACGAGAACATAAGTTCGATTATAATCTGGACTCGATTTATCCAAAAGGAGCGCTTTATGATGTCTTCGTTCAAGGGATTTTCGCAAGAGACGCTTCAATTTTTTTCTGCACTGGAAGCCAATAACAACAAAACCTGGTTTAACGCCCACAAGCCCGATTTTGAGAATTTTATCATGCAGCCCGCACGCGAGTTTGTGGTGGCGATGGGCGAGCGCCTGCGCGAGATTATGCCCGGTGTTGTCGCTGATCCGCGCATAAACAAATCGATCTTTCGGATTTACCGCGATACTCGTTTCAGTAACGACAAGACGCCCTATAAGACCAACCTGGGGCTGTGGTTCTGGGTGGGCGAGGGACACAAATTTGAGAATCCCGGCTATTATTTCCATCTGGATGCCGAAAATCTGATGCTGGCAGTTGGGCTGCACACCTTCTCGAAAGCGTTGCTCAAGGCGTACCGCGAGGCAGTTGTGGATGAGCCATTGGGTACGGCTTTAAGAAAAGCGGTACAATCGGTGGCCGAAAAAGGCTATAATCTGGGCGAAATCACCTATAAGCGCACGCCGCGCGGCTACGACTCCGATCACCCCAACGCGGCATTTTTGCTGCACAGCGGCCTGACTTCGGGTGTCAACCTCGGGCTGCCGGAGCAACTCTACACCCCCGCGCTAATCGACTTCAGCTTTGAACATTTTCGCAACCAAACCCCCATCGTCAAATGGCTGCAAACTACGCCTCTACTCCAAAAAGATTATTTCACCGCAGAGTACGCGGAGAGCGCCGAGATTTTCAAAGCTGACTGAGGAAATTCTGAATTTTCATGCAAAAAACGGAGTACTTTTTCCACGTATGTTCATTTTTTTCTCTGCGCACTCTGCGATCTCTGCGGTAAACGAGTTTTTTTAAGAATACCTAATCATCAGGAATCAAAATGACAATCGCAAAAAACACCTTACCCGAATATCGCTACGGCGCCGCGCGCACGATGGTTTTTCTGCGCGGTCAATATTTACTGGAATTCTGGACGGCATGGCAGCAAGCCAAGGCGGCCAATCTACAACTGCCCGCAACCGACGATCCGGGGTATGTTTCGCTGGAAACCTTGCTGGTACATGCATTGGGCGCCGATCGAGGCTATCTGATGTGGATTTGCAAGCAGTTGGAACTGCCCGACCCCAAAATCCAACCGCTGCCCGAAATTGAAGTCATCGCCACTCAGGCCGAGGGTTATATTACCCACCTCATTGAGCGCTGGCGGCTGCCACTGGTCGATGTTGATGAAGAACGCTTCCACCAGGCGGAGTATGCCTCCAATTGGGGCGTGCGCTACTGCATTGACGCCATGCTTGAACATGCTGTCATGCACCCCATTTTGCATTCTTTTCAACTTCGGGAATTATTGGAAGAACAGTCACCCGCCTGAAAAATTTTCTCCCAGAATCGCCGAGAGCCGGGTTCGCCATACCCGGCTCTCTCTAAGGAGGAGAAGAAGAGAAATCGCCCTTCGAGAGTTAATATATCAACAAGCCAAAAACTGTGCTTGACGTTTAACCTACGATTACCCTACGGAATCCCATCAAGTTTGAAAGTTCGGCGCTTTTTTACATATTTTTGATAATTCTGTAATGGGCAACATCACTTTGAACAATTTTCACGCAAAGCCGCGAAGGCGCAAAGATTTTTTTGAAGAGAAAACTTGGCATCTTTGCGCCCTTGCGTTAGGAATTTGGAAACCGCACTATGGAATATGCTATTCACACTGAAAAATTAGGGCGCATCTACAAACTG
>CALCSH010000450.1 GCA_937893815.1 uncultured Anaerolineae bacterium
CTTTTACAACTTTCTCTATGGCGACCATATAAGCGGCATCGCGCATATACACATTTTCACGCTGTGACATTTCCAAAACATCGTGGAACGCTTTGGTCATCTTGTCATCCAGTTTGCTGAGAACCTCCTCACGGCTCCAATAGAAGTTCATATCATTCTGAACACTCTCAAAATAGGAAACCGTCACACCGCCCGCATTGCATAGGAAGTCGGGGATATTGAAAATGCCATGCGCTTTGAAAAATTCATCCGCTTCGGGTGTAGTGGGGCCATTGGCACCTTCGGCGACCACCTTTACTTTGCCGCTGATCTTCTGCACTGTCTCGGCGTTGACCTGTCCTTCCAGCGCTGACGGGATCAAAATATCAGCTTCTTTTGTAATCCAGGCTTGCTCATCTTCGATCACATAGCCCGAATCACGGGCTTTGTCTTTGTCAATCGTACCGTAGACATCGGTAATTGACTGCAAGAATACCGGGTCAATACCATCTTTGCGACTGACCGTGTAAGGCTTCTGATCATCACGATCCCAATACGAAACACAAGCCACCCGGCCGCCAATCGTATTCAGGCCAATCGCAGCATACTGGGCCACATTGCCAAATCCCTGAATGGCTGCAACGGCGTTTTTTGGATCCATATTGAGGTGCTTCAACGCCTCACGAATGGCATACACCACACCAAATCCGGTTGCTTCGGTGCGTCCCAGGGAGCCACCACCGCCAATCGGCTTTCCAGTGATCACGCCGGGGGTGAACTGACCCACCAACTTCGAATATTCATCCATCATCCAGCCCATCATGCGCGGGTTGGTGCCCACATCCGGGGCGGGGACATCTTGACGCGGGCCAATATTACGATAAATCTGCTGTATCCAACCCCGGCAAAGACGTTCCTGCTCATTTATCGACAAGGAAGCCGAATCAACTGCCACACCACCCTTGCCACCGCCCAATGGAATATCCGCCACAGCTGTCTTCCAGGTCATCCACATCGCCAACGCCCGCACTGTATCCAGTGTCTCCGACGAGTGGAAACGGATGCCGCCTTTGGAGGGACCACGCGCGTCGCTATGTTGTACGCGATAACCAAAGAACACCCGGATCGAACCGTCATCCATTTTCACTGGGATCTGAAAACGGAATTCACGCGTAGGCCAGCGCAATATCTCGGCAGCTTGCGGGTCGAGGTTGAGCATATTGGCAACATTATCAAATTGGGCCTGCGCCATCTTAAATGCGTTGATTTGTTCTGTCATGCTAACTTGTCTCCTGATAGAAATTTAAACCTATAGAAATGATACGCGGGCACCATACGGTGCCCGCGTTGTTTCAGAAAACACGAAATTCTTCAAATTGTAGGACGAGAACGCTCATAGTTTTGTCTCTCCTGGCAATGCTACGCGAGGGTAGCAGGCGGGCTAGTCAACGTCAAGTGACTTTAATATACGCTCCGAGTGAATAAATTCCCATCCGATTACTCTCCCAACTGGCGCTGCAACTCATCCCGCACAATCTGCGGATTAGCCTTACCCTTCATCGAGCGCATCACTTGCCCAAAAAACCAGTTCAACAAACTCTCTTTACCTTCCTGGAATTGCTGTACCTCGGCGGGGTTTTCCGCCAGCAGTTGCGAAATCGCCGCCTTGATCGGTTCCTGATCAGAAATTTGACGCAAACCGCGCCTTTCCACAATCGCATCAGCCGACTCGCCACTCGCGAACATTTCAGATAAGACAGTCTTGGCGGTACTGGCGTTGATGATGCCATCTTCGAGCAAAGTCAGCAACCCCGCCAGGTTTTGCGGACTTAACCTGGCGCTGCTGAGGTTCACCCCGGCCTGATTCAGCAACCCGAAGAGATCGCCCGAAATCCAGTTAGCGGCCAGCTTCGGGTTGATCTTTGGCCCGGTGACGAAAATTGTCTCAAAATACTCAGCAACTTCCTGTTCGGCCACTAGTACATCGGCATCATACGCGCTGAGTTGATACTGTTCGATGAAACGCGATCGTCTGGCTTCAGGCAACTCGGGTAAATCAGCACGAATCTGCGCCAGCCATACCTGGGAGACCACCAATGGCGGCAGGTCCGGCTCCGGGAAGTAACGGTAATCGTCTTCCTCTTCCTTGCTGCGCTGCGAAAACGTCACTTGACGCGCCTCATCCCAGCCCATAGTTTGCTGAATGACGCGCTGGCCCTTATGGTGCAACTCGCTCTGGCGCTCGATTTCATAGAGCGTAGCGCGCTCCAAGGCGCGGAAGCTGTTCAGGTTCTTGACTTCGGTGCGGGTGTTAAAATCGTCGCTGCCCACCTCGCGCACTGAAATATTAGCTTCAAAGCGCAGCACACCCTTCTGCATATCACCTGAATTGACCGCCAGATAGCGCAATAAATTTCGTAGGGTTTCGCCATAAATACGCGCTTCCTCGGCGCTGCGCAAATCCGGTTCGGAAACGATCTCTAACAATGGTACCCCCGCCCGGTTGAGGTCAATCAGGCTGTGCCCATCACCCTTTGTCCCTCTCCCAGTGGGAGATGGGTTGGGGTGAGGGGGTTCCACATGAGACAGTTTGCCGGTATCCTCTTCCAAATGCACGCGCCGCACGCGGATTTCACGCTCCCCCTGAGAGGTGCGAATGCGCAGCCGTCCATTTTCTGCTAGCGGCTGCTTATACTGTGAAATCTGGTACCCTTTGGGCAAATCGGGGTAGAAATAATTTTTACGGGCAAAAACACTCACCGGGGCAATCTCGCAGCCCAGCGCCAGCGCCACACGGATGCCGAATTCTACCGCCCGACGATTGGCCACCGGCAGCATACCCGGCATTCCGGCACACACTGGGCAAACGGCACTATTGGCCGCCGCGATGGTATTATCTACCACCGGGCAGGTACAAAACATCTTTGACTGCGTGGCGATCTCGGCGTGGACTTCAAGCCCAATGATGGGTTCGTAAATCATCGCCAGCTCCCGTCTTTGCTCTACCGTCATATCTTCACTTCGGAGTTGTCGCCCACATTCAGGCTGTTCACGCCACCATCAACGACTGTATTTTCACCAATCAGTGAATATTCCAGACTTACGCCTGAAACTTGCGTATTCTTCTCGACAATCGTATCGCGCAGCACGCTATTGCGAACGGTGCAGCCAGCACTCACAGACACAAAGGGGCCAATTACTGACGACTCGATGGTGGCGTCAGGGTGAATAAATACGGGTGGGATTAACGCCACACCATTGCCCAACACCAGCGAATCTGAATTATCATGGCCGTTTTTCAGTTTGTAGCGGTTGGTTTCCAAAACGGCATCAGCGGTGCCCGCATCCAGCCAAACTTGCACGCGCTCCGTGCGCATTCTCGCCCCATGCTCTAGCATAATGTTGATCGCATCGGCCAGGTAATATTCGCCCTTGAGCTGGCGATCTTGTTTCATCTGTTCTTCGATGGCGGCGATCAATGCCTCCGAATCCTTGAAGTAGTAAAACCCCACCACGGCCAGATTATTAGCAACATCTTTAGGTTTTTCGATCAGGCGCTTCACCCAGCCATCCTCACCCACTTCTGTCACGCCGAAGCGACGCGGGTCGGGCACCGGTTTGACCCAGGCCACCGCGTCGGCTTCCTCGTTCGCCATAAAGGACAAATCGGTTTCAATCAGCGTATCGGCAAAGACCATCAACATTGGTCCGCTAAGGTACTCTTTGGCCAGGTAGATGGCGTGCGACTGGCCGCGCATTTCGGCTTGCTGAACGTAGCGCACTTTATATTCGGGGTGGTTCTCATGCATATAGGCTTCGATTTTATCCCCCAAATACCCCACAATAAAAATATATTCCACATTGTCGGGATCGGGTAGCGTAGAAAACATATCCATAACATGCGCCAAAACACTCTTCCCCGCCAAACTAACCAATTGTTTCGGCCGGCTCCAGGTGTGCGGGCGCAAACGCGAGCCAAAACCGGCCATTGGAACAACAACTTTTAATGTATTCGTCATACGGCACCTTCTCTTTCCAAATAATGGGGATATATTATACCGTTGAAGGGGATTCGTGCATCCAAGAAAGAATTGGCTCTTTAGGAACTGCCGTGAGAAACCCCAGATTTAGGGGTAT
>CALCSH010000451.1 GCA_937893815.1 uncultured Anaerolineae bacterium
CACCCCCATATATTCCGGCGGACATCTCCGTCATCGGCTTTTTGCAGTAAAGTCATATACGCAAATACAAAGCTTATCGTCGCCACGATTTCGGGCGTTTGGGCGGCGGGGCATCAAGGGGACCATAGCGTCCTGGGCCGGTAATGCTGTACAAAATTGAATAAATCACGACTAAAACGCCATACCCAATTACCAGTAGCAGCAATGCCACGCTCAAATTTGCGTATAAATGAGGCACACTGAATAAATACGGGGCTGTGACCGTCTGCATAAAAACGGCAGGCAATACAACCCATTGATTTTTACTATTAAGGGCCACTATTTCCACCGCCCCGGCATAAGCCATCACCGGCAAAATAATCAGCAGTGCGCAGCCAATTCCGCGCCAGATAGGGTGAACCTTCCAGGGGCGTTCTTTCACCGGTGTGCGGTTAAATCGATCATAACGTCCCATCGCTATACCTCCATTTGGCTTGCTTTTTCAATCGCATCCACAATTTTGTAATATCCCGTACAGCGGCATAAATTTCCCGTGATAGCATGCTTAATTTGCTCTCGCGAGGGTTGTGGATATTCTTCCAGCAATTTCGCCGCCGACATCACAAAACCCGGGGTGCAATACCCACACTGCACCGCACCTTCATGCACAAAGGTAGCTTGCACGGGGTGCAGCCTTTCGGGTTGCGCTAGCCCTTCCACGGTGATAATTTGAGCGCCATGTGCACGCGCCGCCGGAACCAGGCAACTCATCACAGCCACGCCATCCAAAAAGACGGTACACGCGCCGCACTCACCTTCCGCACAGCCTTCTTTTGTGCCAATCAGTCCGGCCTCATCACGCAACAGATGCAGCAAGGTATTTTCGTAACCGCGCTCGAAAGTGAATGGCTGGCCATTAATCATCGTTTGGATATTTTCTTGCCCGGTGAAGGTGCTGCCCGTAGAGGTGTGTGCAGCATCCCCTGGGGTAGCCTGCCCCCAGAGTAAAACGGGGTCGGACGGGAATTCAAGTTGCTCCTCGCCCCGGGAGATCGCGCCCAACCCGCGGGTAGTCAGCACACGCACCATCTCGCGACGATAGGTCGCTGAACCGCGCACATCATCGATGGGACGCGAATCTTGCATCGTCAACCGGGCGGCCTCGTCAATAATCTCCCCGGTGAGCGTCTTGCCCCTCAGGTAAGTTTCCGCGTTCCTGGCATGGATGATGGTTGGGGCCACAGCTCCCAGGGTAATCGCCGCATCGGAAATAGTATCCCCTTCAAACGTCAGTACGATCGCCAAATCCACCACCGAGATCGCCTGTGAGCGCCGCAAACCCAGTTTCGAAAAAACGCCGCGCTGGTTTTCGTTCATCGCCGGGAAGGCAATATCCACCAGCATTTCATCGGCGCGCATCACATTTTTGCGCACACCGGTATAGAACGTATCCAGCGGAATCACGCGCTTGCCTTCAAGCGAGCGTAGCGTGACCTGCGCACCAAGCGCCATCAGCGGCGTGATTGTGTCGTTGGCAGGCGAAGCCGTGATCAGGTTGCCCGCCACTGTGCCGCGGTTGCGAATTTGCGGTGCACCGACTTCCCAGGCTGCACGCGCCAGTGGATAGCCGCGCTCGCGCATCAGTTTAGAGGCCACACAATGATTGTGCGTGACCATTGGCCCAAGATGAATCCAGTCATCCTCCGCCAGCGTAATTTGATCCAGATCAGGGATACGGGTAATATCGACAACGATCTCAATGCCATTGCGCACACCGCGTTCAATTTCCAGAATTAAATCTGTGGCGCCAGCAATAATGCGCGCCTTCTCGCCATAAGTTGAGAGTATTTCTAAAGCTTCTTCAATATCGGCAGCATTGATATATTTTTGCCACATAACGGTCTCCATCGTATTCTGATTGCACCTTTTCAGGAGCAGCTTCTACTCAGCGGACATTGTCGCGCCATCGCCGCCGCGGCGCAGCATGATTATTTGTGCCAAAATGCTGACAGCAATTTCTTCAGGGGTTTCAGCATTCAATTCTAATCCAATTGGTGATTTTATTATTTCTATTTGAGTCTCATCCACACCAGCTTCAAGAAGTAATTTCTTCGTTGTCACCCAGCGGCGGCGCGAACCAATGACGCCAATATAGGCGAACGCCTGCTTCAGTAGCACAGGCAGCCCGGCAGCATCGACATCCGCCCCGCGGGTGGTCAACACGATCGATGTCCAGGCATTGATTTCGGTCCGTTCGGCTAGTTGTGACATTGGGCAGACGATATACTCCTGTGCGTCCGGCACGGCCTGCGGAGTGCAGAATTCCGGGCGGTCGTCGCTGATTATCACATGGAAACCCAGCCAGGCAGCCAGGTGAACCACCGCTTTCCCAACATGCCCGCCACCAATCACCACCAGCTTTGCTTTGGGTACAATCGGTTCGATGAATATTTCCAGTTGGCCGCCGCACAAACCCGGGTCACCCTGAGCCGGATCATTCATCGAATAAGCAATTTTCCGTGGCGCGCCATCCTTCAATGCAGCCAGCGCTTCATCGATAGCGCGGCGTTCGAGTTCGCCGCCGCCGACCGTGCCGACAAAGCTCCCATCGGGGTACACCAACATTTTGCTACCCGCGTTGCGCGGCGTAGAGCCGTGGGTTTCCACGATCGTACATAAAACGCCCACACCTGCGCGTGCTTCTAACTCTGCCAATGCGCGATAAATACTCATTTGTATCAACTCCCTAACAGCCCCAAAATGGCTGGCAAAAGCTGTTTTTTACGGGAAACCACACCACTGGCGCGGCGTGTTCCATCATCTTGAAGTGGATAAGGCAAATCATCCAAAATCGGTGGTGGATTACTCATCATGATGCGACTCGAACCGCGCACAACATCGGTGACCATCAACAGCGAGAAATCCAAACCGCGGGCGGTGCGTATACGATCCAATGCTTGCGACAGCGGATCCAGATGTTTCTTCAATTGCATCAGATCGGTGACTTCCGCCTGAGAAACCGAGAATTTATACCCCGTGGTTTCATAAGTTTTCATATCGCCACTCACAATTTCTTCAGGATCGCGCGTCGAGAGTCCCGCCCCGGATTCCAAAACTAGTTTTCCATAGGAGGCCATATCCTCATCTTTGAGTGGACTTCCCCAGGAAAAAGCCCAACGCCCAAGGCGCTCGGCGGCGCGCTGATCTCGCTCGGTGGTGGTCGGCGATGTCAAGATCAGCGTATCTGAAATCAGGCCCGCTAACAGCACGCCCGCAATTTCGGGTGGCGCGCTCAATCCGGCTTCTTCAATACGCTCGGTGACCAGGGTGCTTGTGCTGCCCACCACATCTACCGTAAAGCGAATCGGCTCGCGGGTGGGTGGATTCCCCAAACGATGATGATCAATTATTTCGACCAAATCGGCTTCATCCAGGGCTCCCAGGGCTTGCTCGGCTTCATTATGATCCACTAAAACCACACGCAGGCGCGGCGGGTTGAGCAAATCCCGCTGGCGGCAAACGCCAACATATAAACCATTTTCATCTGTTACCAGGAAGTTATTGCGCTCCTCACGGAAAATACGCGGCAGCGCATCGCGTATGCGAGCATTGGCCGGGAAGCGCGGCACGCCGGTATCCGTGGCCTGGTGACAAGGCACATCCAACAGATCCGAAATACGTAATTCCTGACGATTGGGGTGAGGGCCAACATATTCTTCAAAAAACGAGAATAGAGTGAGGCCAGTAAGCAGGCCATATGGCGTGCCATCACTATTAATGATAGCCGCTACACCTCCGGTACGATTGGCGATTCCCCAGGCATCTCGTAGGGGGCTATCCGGCAGCGCGGTATCGAGACGGCGAGCAACATTTTTAAAACGCGGCGAAGCATCTGGCAACAGCAATGGAGCGTCCAGATTCAGTCGATCCAGCACCCAGTGGGTCTGCGGATTCATCGAACCGACCCGCCCGGCGATAGCATCAATCTCATCGCGCTCGCGTAACAACCAGGCGTACCCCATTGCCGAGGCAATCGAATCGGTATCAGGATTGACGTGTCCAATGACATAGGTGCGATCATTCATAACGTAGTCTCCGGGCGCAAAAATTTCAACGCAAGGGCGCAAAGATGTAAA
>CALCSH010000452.1 GCA_937893815.1 uncultured Anaerolineae bacterium
ACGCCAGCGGTATCACCGACGGAGCTGCGGCCCTGGTGTTGATGCGCGCCGATATCGCTAAAACGGAAGGCATCCAACCTTTGGGAATCATCAAATGCTTTGCCAGCGGTGGCGTTGCTCCCGAACGCATGGGCCTGGGGCCGTTGCCTGCTACCCAAAAGCTGATGGCGCAAACCGGTCTTGGGCTGAACGATTTCGATCTAATTGAACTCAATGAGGCGTTCGCTGCACAGGTAATGATCGTCGAGCGCGAACTGCCCTGGGACCCTGCGCGGCGCAATGTCAACGGCGGGGCGGTGGCCTTAGGTCATCCCACAGGCTGCACCGGAGCCAGAATTGTGGTCACGTTGCTGCATGCCATGCAAAAACGCGACGCCCAACTCGGCCTGGCGACGCTGTGCATCAGCGGCGGTCTGGGCATGAGCATGGCTGTTGAGCGCTAAAAATATTTATCCACGAAGAGCACCAAGGAACACAGAGAAAGGAGAGAAAAACCCTTCAGTTCTTCGTGTCCTTGATGGGTAAAGTCCTTGCTAAACATGTAGGATGATTTTATGACTGAATTCAAACACCCCCACGGAAGTGTTTTCTATCGCCGCATGGAGTATGACCATCCCCGCATCGTGCGTGGCGAGGGCGTTTATCTTTACGACGATCATGGACGTCGCTATTTGGATGCCTGCGGTGGGGCAATTGTTGTCAATCTTGGCCATGGCATCGAGAGCATCGCTCGCGCTATGCAGCAACAGGCCGCTGACGTTGCCTATATCCACCCCACCATGTTCACTTGCGACACGGTCGAGCAGTACGCCGCCGCCCTGGCCGCCATCACGCCGCTGACAGATGCAAAGTTCTATTTCATGACCAGCGGCTCGGAGGTTGTTGAGGCGGCCATCAAACTGGCGCGTCAGATTCAGATCGAGCGCGGTGAGAAAAAACGCCATCTCGTCATTTCGCGCTGGATGTCGTATCACGGCCTCTCGCTGGGGGCGTTAGCCGTCACCGGCAAAACCAAAATGCGCCAGCGCTACTTGCCAATGATGCAGGACATGCCGCATATCCCGCCGCCGTATTGCTATCGCTGTCCCTTCGGACTGACCTACCCGGCCTGCAATTTGCGCTGCGCCGATGAACTCGAAACTGAAATTCAACGTCAGGGCGCCGAAACTGTAGCCGCTTTCATCGCCGAGCCGGTCAGTGGGGCCACGTTGGGGGCAGCTGTGCCGCCGGATGGCTACTGGGCGCGCATTCAGGAAATATGCCATAAGCACGGTGTCCTGCTGATCGCTGATGAAGTCATGACGGGCATGGGGCGTAGCGGCAAATGGTTCGCCACTGAGCATTGGGACGTACAAGCCGACCTGATCACTCTCGGTAAGGGCATGGCGGGCGGCTATTTTCCGCTCAGCGCGCTAGCAGTGCGCGGCGCGCTGGTCGAGGAGATCGTCCGTGGCTCTGGCGGCTTCTCGCATGGCGGCACTTACTCGCATCATGCCGTTGGTTCGGCGGTCGGTTTGGCTGTGTTGGAAATTTTAACAGATGAACTGGTGAAGAGTGTGGCGGAAAAAGGCCGCTTTTTGGAGAGGCTGCTGCATGAGAAATTCGATGCCTGCCCAATTGTGGGGGATGTGCGCGGCATAGGCCTGATGTGGGGAATCGAACTCGTGCAGGATTCTGCCTCCAAACGGCCTTTTGACCCGGGTTTGCACCTTGCCCAGCGTATCGCCGACGAGGCCATGCAACGCGGCCTGATCGTCTACCCGGGGGGTGGCAGCGTGGATGGCACTGCCGGTGATCATATTATGCTGGGGCCACCCTTTACGATCAGTGAAGACCAGATGCGGGACGTTGTGGAAATATTGGCGAAGGCTCTTTGGGAACTGCCGTGAAAAACCCCAAATATGGATACCTAATCTTGGAAACGAGGGAATTTAAATGAAACGTCAAATTTACGCTGCTCTTGGATATTTTTGGATACTCCTCGCCCTAACAGCCTGCAGTCAACCCGCTGCCGGGCCGCAAACCTGGCTGGATCGTCCTTTAGACAATTCTATCCACCCCCAGGCCGCGCTTACTTTGCAAGCCCACGCCTCGGATGCCAACGGCATAGCCAGCTTTGAGTTCTATGTGGAAAATGTGCTCCTATCTTCCGTGAGTGGCAGCGGTGGCAGGCTGAGTGAAGCCGCCATCGAGTGGATGCCGCCCGCCCCAGGGAACTACACCATAAAAGCCAGGGCTATCAATCGTAGCGGCAACCCCGGTGGGTATGCCACATCCCAAATCACGATCAATGCAGGGCTGAGCCTGATGACCCCCACCTCGGCAGTGACAGCAACCCCAAGCGCCATGGTCGATGCCAATCCGCTGTGCCGCCTGGAGCAACTCAGCGCCCCCGAATTGCTCGAACCCGCCGACGGCGCCGATACCGCCACCCCCGTGCATTTTGCCTGGCGCGATACGGCGCTGGATTGCCACCCACAAAGTTGGCGCATCGATATCTCGGAGTTGGCTGATTTCAGTGATGTCGGTTGGGGATTTGGAACGCTTGACCACCTTGAGACAGAGCGGGAGTGGCCGCTTCCGGCGGGTTTGTGTTATTACTGGCGGGTGCTGGCTTATATCCCTGACGAGGTTGGTCCTCCATCTGCGGCGCGGCGTTTTTGCATTCCGGCAACGCCAACTGCAACGTTTACGCCAACGCTACTCTCAACTGCGACCATAACTCCAATGCCACCGGCGACGTTCACGCCCACACTGCCGCCCGCGCCTACCTTCACTTCCACCGCAGTTCCTGATATCACGCCGCCCTTTTTTATCGGCGTTACGGTTTCCCCTGATAAAATCCTAACCCAAGGCAACGGCTGCTCCAGTTATGCCCGTACAACACTTGCCGAGGCGCACGTAGTTGATGCGGAAAGCCCCATCGCCAGCGTGTGGGCGCAATGGAGCGTGGGCGCTGAGAGCGGGAAACCGACGCTCTCATCCATCGGCGGGGATTACTACCAAGTCACCATTGGTCCGGTTAACACCGTTGGCACGCTTTACATCACACTCTATGCCCAGGATATGGCTGGCAATATCGCCCAGAGCAGTACATTATCCGTCAATGTGCAAAAGTGCGTGCAGTAGGAAGATGATCATGAAAATGAAAACCAAATTCCCTAAATCGTGCTTGCTGGCAGTTTTTCTGGCCGCTCTGGCTACGGCGATCGTTGCCGCAATAATTGTTTTTCTATTTTTGCGCAACGTGCAGCGCACGCGTATTGCCGCCAATCTGCCACCCACGGTGATTGTCCATGCTCCGGTAAACGGTGAATCGATCCAGGCCGGTGACACCATTCTGGCCTATGTCACCGCCGCTGCGCAAGACCCCATGATGCGCCTGGAGTTTTGGCTCGATGGCGCACTGGTGGATACCCAAACACCCGACGCCACCCAGGGAGAAGTGACTACTTTTTCCGCCTTTACGGAGATGCAAATCGATGGGGGCTTGCATATTTTCTCCGCCCGCGCCGTGGATGCCAGTGGACGGATTGGTCAGAGCCTCCCGATTGCCCTTCAAGGGAATGCCGTACTCGAAATGACCGCAATCAGCGCCGAAGAGGGGCAGACCTTGGACGATATCGCCGCTGCTATTGGCTCGGACGGCGCTTTGCTCCAGGAGATCAATCCTGGCCTCGGGGATGGGGCGCTGCCGGGCGGCACGCAAGTGATTGTGCCCGTGCCTGGGGGCAGTAATCCACCCAATGGCGGGCAACCCGGCAATACGGGGCCGACCATCAATCCCCCCGCGCCGCTGCCTGTTTCCCCAACCGGTGTTGCCATGCTGCCAATACCTGGGCCGATTATTGATATCGGCTCCCTATTGCCGATGCTCTTATCCGGCAGACCCAAGGCACCAACACCCCTGCAGGCCGGGTTTGAAAACTGCACAGTGCGCTTGTTGTGGATGGATAACGCCGAAAATGAAACCCATTTCAAGGTTTGGATGCAAGCGTTGGGCGGACCGCCGAAAGTGATTGCCACCCTGAAAAACTCTCCGAAGACCGGCCCGGCCTGGTATGAATTTACTTCTCCCTCGGCAGGCATCTATAGTTTTTGGGTGGAAGCGACCAATGCTTTGGGGGGGCAATCCAGCGAGATTGTTTGGGTAGGCGTTCCTGATCTGGGTTGCAGCCCGGGCGTAGCTACGCACCTGGATATCGAAATTCTGTACATGTCTGTATTCACTGGTTATGACCGCGTCTACTGTTATCTCTCGGTGGAAGGCGCGCCTGAAAAACGTATTCCATCCAATGATAGTCAATTCATCCAGGTCAAGAACGGTGTAGGAGATATCTCGGATTGGACCGGAAGCGGCAACAGCTTTTTGTTACCAGAACCCCAGGACAGCGAAGTCACCCTTGAAAGCACTTGCCTGGGGTGGAAAGGAGGCAGCGGTCCGGACAATTTGGGAAATTTCAGCACCAGCAATCCCCAAAATACCTGGGATGGCCGCCAAATGCAACTCAGCAGCGCAAATTACGCGATTGGATATCGCATCCAGCCGCACGGCCCGGTGAACGCTAGCGGTTCCTTTGCCTATATCGACTATACCTTGCCAATCCCTTTTCAGCCGTGGGTGACCACGATGGCTTCACCTAATGCTGTAGAGAATGATTTCTTGGCCCGCCGCCCGACACTACACTGGAAATGGAACGGCGATAAAAGCATACTGACTGGCTTTTCCGTTTTTCTGGATGGCAAAGAATTCGACTCGCGACCTGTTTCGCCAGGAGGCACGAACGGCGTCTGGGAAGATACCTTCGTGCTGCCTACTTCCTGTGGCGGGGTTTACACCTTCGAGGTGGCGGCCAACTCCGGGGAGGCTTTGTCCGCGCCCAGTATGGCATATAGGTACACGCAGCCAGCCTGCGGCACTTATGCCGAAGTTAAATTTGAGGAAATTTATTTTGGCTGTTTAGATGATGGAGATGCGCCTGTGATTCCATTCGTTCCGATGGATTGCGAATCTGGCTCTTTCGGCAAAAGTGATACGATCGAGGCCTACTACTGGCTCGCCGTCCACGGTGAGATGATCAGTTTCTCTGAAAGAAATATGACGACGGATGTACACTATTCTTTTCAGAATCTGGGATTCAACAGCCCGCAAAAGCACCAATATCCAAGTTATGATACATTTCTGGTGCCCATCGATGCTCAAAATCCTGCCATTTGGTTTGGCCTGAACATGAAAGACGCGGATCCGTGGTGGGATGCCGACGATCATATTTGTGGAATTGGCAAGGATTTGAGCATGCCATATGCCGATTGGATCAATTATGACCAGGAATATGAGTTGGTGTGTGAATCCAGGGATGCGTACGGTTGGGTTAAAATCCGCGTCAGGGGCATCCAGTCTCTGGACAGTTGGCGCAGTGCCAATCCCGGCATTGGCCCGCCGATTGGGCCGTAAGGAAGATTTGAATACTATTGGTTTGTTGCTGGAGGTTCCCTGAGCGCCCCAGCAACAAACCAAAGCGCTGTTATAAATACCCCTCGGCTTCCAAAATGCCATCAAAGGCCTGATCGGCGTCAGCGACGGCTTTGGCGTGCCAATCATCCGCCGCGGGGTTGAACAATTCTTCAAATTCGTGAACCACCTGCGAGCGCAGCGAGTCGCTCTCTGCCTTATGCCAGCACAGTTGATTCTCCAGAATCATGGCCCGCGGGCTGTGGACAATCCCAAATATTGAATCCCCCAAGGTGCCAAATTCGAAGGTCGTTGAATACAGGCGTTTCTCGGAGAATTCGCGCTGCCATAGGTCATAAAGATAATCGACCATATCGCCCTGGATGGCGTAGAACTCGTTGGGGTTAGCGGCTACCACCAGGGGATAGTTGAATCGTTCTACAAATTGGGCGGAACTGCCCTTTTCGTGTACGGAGTTGACCAGGCTCATCTGGTAGCGCGGTCCGTAGCCGGTGTGCATATCCAGGTGCAAAATCTGTTCGTATTGCTCCATTGCCCCACGATAGAGATCAATCAGCGTGCGAGTTTCTTCCTGGTAATCGCTGCCGCCATAATATAACCCCTGGGGATAACGGTATTGCCCCAATAGGGTGGCATGCCGAAAGCCGGAGATGTTCATCTTCGCAAGCAGAACCAGCAACCCGGCATAGAATTTAAGATTGCCGATTTTCAAATTGCCGATTTTTTCAGTCGGGTTGAGGAAGCTGTTGACCTGATCGTATTCGGGGTTGATGGCTGTGCTGAAGCCTTGCGTGCCCCAGACGAAGTTGCGGTTGAGATCGACGTTATTGACGTTCACCCGGCGGTGATATTTCATTCCCCAGGGATTGATGGCATGCACGAAAAGCAGCCCGGTTGTCGCCGGATCGAGGCGTGGCAGGTAGTGTTCGATGAAACGCTGCTGCATGGCCGAACCGACATAACCTTCAATGCCGTGCTCGCCTGTGGTCAGGATAAAGACTTTTTCATTGCGCTGTGTGGCCGGGCTTTGAATCCAATCGATGGTCAGATCTTCATCGCCGGGCAGGGCGTGCTGTGAGAGTTGAGCGTCGGGCCAGCGTTCCTGGATATGCGCCAGATTGGAACGGAAGCGCGCTCGCGAGGCTTCATAGTTTTCGGGGAAAAGGGCAGAAATTGGGTTCATATGACTCCTGATGGTTTTCACTGCGAAGCCACAAAGATACGAAAAGTTTATAGTTTATTCTTTGTATCTTCGTTTCTTTGTGGTGAATGATGAAAAGGCTCCAGATGGTATTCGATGTATTCTGTCTTGCAGGGCTTGCCGCGGCCAATCCAGGCACAGCGTTTTTCGGGATCGATGATGATACTAAAAACAGTCACGGTTTCGGTGCCATGCTTGCACAGCGAATTTGGGTAATCGGCATGGTCAGCGAGCAGTTTCTGGAAACGCTGCGGGGTGATTTGGCCGAAGTTCTCTCGCAGCAAGCGCATGGCGCGGTTGTAGCGAATGACCGAGCCGCCGATATCATTACGGTCGGCATCGAAGCCGCGCATAGCCGTGCTAATATAATGATTGGTGTGTGCCAGAATATCGCCCTCGATATAGAGCGGCTCGCAATCTGTGGCGGAGCCTTCCATGCTGTAGACCTCGCCGTTGGCGTCGGCGATGACATTATTATAGCTGGATGCCCGCTGCGGCAGAAGGCAGTGGTCCATAGCCTCGCCCAGTCGATTGGATGCCAGGATGGCGCGCACCACCAGCAGGCGTGGCACCCCGGGGCGGATATCGTTCTGGTCGAGCTGATTGCCGGTCAGGCTGATTCCGGCACCGTTGAATCCGGCGCTGATTCCCACCCCGCCAGAGGAAACGCCGATAAATTCCGGCTCATCACCGGCCTGGATTTTGAGTATTACCAGACTTTCTTCGGCATCAGGGAGCAGGTCGTTGGTGTGAGCGATCAGGGTGGAGCCATCGGCGGTAGCGCGTCCGCGGGCGGCCATATCGCTGCAACCGCGCCAGGCTGCCGCCTCCCAGAGTTCTTCACACACCGAGATGAAAATCTCATCAAAGGGTGCGCCCGCGCCCTCGGCGATGCCCTCCAGTTCGGCAATATATTGGGGGTAAATATCGCGGCTGATTTTCAGGTATTGCGCGCTTTGGCGCAGCATTTGATCCCAGGTAATACCTGGGGGCAGGTCATTGCGCAAACCTGCCAACATGCGCGCGATATGCGGCTGGCAGGCAGCGCCGATTTGGCGCCCAACGAGGCGGTAATCACCGCTGGCTTCGATTACTGGGATTGGGTTCATTTTATCTACTCTATCTGTTTCACCACGAAGACGCCAAGGTTGTTATGGGATGTTATCAAGAAATTTTTGTGTCTTGGTGTCTTGGTGGTGAAAAATCAGTATTCTTCGCGGATGGGCGTTTCCGCAGCCAATAGAATAGCATCCAACTCGGCTTCCTGGGTAGCGCCGCCCAGATTGTGCCAGGGCAATTCGCCCTCGCCGAGGGTAGCCTGATTTCCGCTGCGCCCCCTTAGCGTGAAGGATGGCGGGCACAACGCCAGGGACGATTCGATTAACTCAGGAGGTAGGAGCACCTTGTTTTGCAGGATTGTGGCTCCAGCTCCGTCGAGCAGGGTGCGCGCCTCAGGGTGAGTCAGCAGAATACCGGTTTCACTCAAAATCTGCAGCGTGGCGGTATGGATCGCTTCAATATTTTCAGGGGTGAGAAAGCTGAGTGGGGGCATTGGAACTCCGTGTGATGATCTTCTGAATCATTCTATTGCAGTTCATAGAGCGAGTCAATCTATTGGCAGTTCCAAAAGACCATGCAGCAAAAATTTGGGTGATGGAAAATTTCATGCTACAATCAACCATTGGTGTTGAACGACATTGTACCGAGTCTGGGAGACATTGTTGGCAGATTATCGAGGCGCTATTCAGGGTCTGGATGCTTTGATCGAACGTGAGCTTGGTACGTTCAATGCCCCGGGAATTGCCGTTGGCCTGACGAATCGCGCCGCAACCCTGCATGTGGGGGTTTATGGCCTGGCGAACCGAGACGCAAAAATCGTTATCGTTCCCCAAACTCTTTTCCAAATTGGTTCTATCAGCAAAGCGTTTACCAGCATATCCCTGTTGCAATTGCATGAACAGGGTTTACTGGATATTGATGAGCCTGTCACGCGCTATTTACCCTGGTTTGAGCTTCCATCTATATATTCACCCACTACGCTTCGTCATTTACTGAGCCACACCGCTGGAATCATCACGGGAGCAGATGACACGCTCTCGGCTTTTAGCGAAGCCTGGAACTTGCGTCACAGCGCTGCCAACGCCCCGCCCGGGGAATTTTTCCATTATTCCAACAGCGGCTATAAAGTTTTGGGCCTTGTATTGCAAACCATTCTAGGCGCGGGGATGCCCGAAATTTTGCGGCAGCAGATATTGAACCCGCTGGGCATGGATTCCAGCGAAGGTGCGATCACCAATCGTGTGCGCTCCCGACTGGCTGTGGGTTACGAAGCGCTTTATGATGATCGACCGCTGCCGCACGGCGGCCCTCTGGTTCCGGCAACCTGGTTTGAGTCGGATACAGCGGATGGGGCTATTTGCTCAACGGCAGAAGATATGTGCCATTACCTGCGCGCACTGCTGACGCGCGGTCAGGGGTTGTTATCTCCAGCGAGTTTTGAACAACTCATATCCCCCATGATTGCCACTGGTGATGATCTACACGGCGAGCATTACGGTCTGGGCCTGTTCCGCGAGCAGGTGGATGGCCGCCTGGTGATTGGTCACAGCGGCGGCATGGTGGGATATACCGCCGATCTGCTGGCCGATCTCGACTCTGGGCTGGGTGTGGTTGTGCTGACCAATGGCCCCGCCGAGCCGCAACGCATCAGCCGTTACGCGTTGCAATTGTTGAACGCGGCGCACCGGGGGGATGAATTGCCGCCCATGCCGCAGAGCGACCCCTATTTTGTAGTGGATGCTGAAAGCTATGCCGGGAGATTTCGTTGCGGTGAAAAGGAATTTGACTTGATCTCGGGCGGGGAGCATCTGGATTTGCAAATGGAGAGGGATACTGTTCCTGTTGAATCACACGCCCCGCACGGATTCTACATTCCGCACGCGGCGTTCGAGATGTTTTTACTGCGCCCTGAAGAGGGCGGCTTTGCCCACGGCCCGGATTTCTACATCCGTGAAGGGGTTGAACCCTCCGAAATTCAAGATTACCCACCGGAATGGGAGGCCTATCCCGGTCACTATCGTTCACACAATCCCTGGCTGAATAATTTCCGTGTCGTCTTGCGCCGTGGCGCTTTGGATCTGATCTATCCCTCGGGCGAGGAGGAACCACTCCACCATCAGGATGGAGCAACCTTCCGCGTTGGCCCCGTTCCCCGCTCACCGGAGCGTTTGCGTTTTGACATGCTCATCAACGGGAAGGCGCATCAGGCCGAACTTTCAGGAGGTGCTTATTGCCGGACATTTACGTTGTAAACTGGTTGACGAATAAATATGGAACAGCATTGCTCCACCAGCGGTGTAGCAGTAAATTCGTTAGGACTTACGCAACTCGAAAAAAATATCCCGAAAATAGGGGTGTGTGGGGGCTTCGCCCCCACACACCCCTA
>CALCSH010000453.1 GCA_937893815.1 uncultured Anaerolineae bacterium
TGGCATCCGCTCCGGAACCGCTCAATGCGATCCCCAGGCCAGCTGAAAATGCAGCTGCAATGGAAGCAGCAACCGAGGCAGCATCGATGGTGGCATTTTCCAGCGCATTGAGTTCAATCGAGCCTACGGTCGCCACCACGCTGGCAGCATCCTTGATATATGCTTCCACAATATTCGTGATTTCATTCTCTGCGATCGCTACACCGATCGAGGCCGCAACCGCCCCCGCGCCTGCAAGAGATCCAGCTACCGAGGAGGCATTCGTTGTGGCGGAAATCGTTGACGTGTCTTGAGCGGTCAACTTCGCGCTGCCGGCCTCGATCCCGGACGGACCCGATCCCTGAATATAGGCTCTAACCTCGGTGGTGATCTTATTGCCTGTATTGACTCCTGCCCCGCTGCCTCCCACACCAACTCCGCCCGCTCCAGCAATAGCTACTGATCCTGCAACTACGATAGCGTCTATGGTCTCATTGGCCTTTGCATCAAGCGTCAGTGCGCCCGCAGCATGAATGCTGGAGTTGTGCATATAGGCGGATACCTGAACAGGATCATCAACCATATTGGTCTGCATCCAGGTGTCGCTATCGCCGTACTCCTGCGCCCACAAACCGCTGGGACCGATATATTCCCAATTATCCGTATCGGTGTAGTCCTCTGTACCCAACTGTGTATAGCCATGATCATCGCGTGCTTTGTAAATGGCGCCAGGGACACCTAAGTTCTCATCGTAATCACCAGCAAGTTTGACCAGGTGATCTTCATTGATCGTTTGTGGGCCCTTCTCTGTTGCAAAGTTGTACAGGGTTTTTGCCTCGCCAACATATTGGTAGACTTCTCCACCACGAACCCCACCATCATGTTTGACAGTGATGAGCGGATCTGGAGTAAGTGTTTGAGGAGCATCCGCGGTAGTGTACGTTGTCGGAATATCACTGCCATATGGGTCCATACCAATATAGTTGCGAGCCACAGAAACACCAATCGATGCCCCATAAGCTACGCCGCCAACAGCAACGGACGCCGAAGCCGTGATGATTTTGGCCGTGATCGTCGAGGTATCCGTAGCATCCAGGTCAATGTTTCCGCTGCTGTACACCGTGCTGCCTTGAATATAGGCCATTGTATTTGTAAGAATAATGTTGGTGGCGGTGGCCCCTGCCCCGCTGATGCGGGTACCTCCAATGCTGAATCCTGCTGACAGTGCGGCTGCTGAAGATATTGCAGAAATGGTAGCGTTGTTGATCGCCTGTAATTTTATCGTGCCATCAGGTTCGGCTTCACTCCCCATGAACACGTTCTTGATATAAACCTCGACCTCATTATTGATCACGTTTCGAGCAACGGCTACTCCCACCGATACAGAACCCCCACCTGCGCCGAAGGAGGCCGCTACCGAGGCTGCCCCGGCGGTTGCCGTGATCGTCGATTGGTCGTCCGCCGTCAAGGTCACCTGTGCCGCATTGATCGTCTCGGTACCGGTGCCCTCGATATAGGACCTGACCATTGTAGCGATCTTATTTTCAACGATGACACCTGACCCACTCACCGCTACACCAGCAATGCCTCCAGATATTGCTGCTGATCCAGCAACAACCAGAGCTTCAATGGTCTGTTCAGCAGTGGCTACTTGTGAGATATTCCCAACAACATCCAGGTTGGAGTTCTTTAAATAGGCCTGCACTTTGTTTGGATCACGATCGCCATTCAGTTTGTATCCAATCCAGTTGTGGGCTAGCGAGACTCCCAAGGATGCGCCAATTCCGGCTGCTAATCCGATACTGGCCGAGAACGAAGCGCTGATGATCAGTGCTTTGATCTTCGAATTACTTTTGGTTTCCAGGTTCACTGCGCCTTTACTATCGATGGTGGAATCTTCAATATACGTATTCGTATTCGTGAGAATCAGGTTGGTCGCGTCAGCTCCCGCTCCGCTGATACGCACACTGCCCCCAACAGCAAATCCCGCTGATATAGAGGCCGCCGAGGATGCTGCTTTGATGGTAGCGCTCCCGTCAGCCAACAATCCGATATCCCCGGTGGTGGTCTTTACACGATCATCTGCTCCAGAAATGAAACTCTCCACTGAGCTGGTAATATGGTTGAAAGCTACCGAGGCGCCAAGGGAAATCGATACCCCTACTGCTCCAGCTACCGAGGCTGCAAGGCTTGTCGCTCCAGCAATCGTAGAGATCATCGAGAGATCTTTCGCTGTTAAAGTTATACTTTTCGCCTCGATTCCCGATGCCCCATCACCCGTAATGGAAGCCTCTACATCAACATTAATGCGGTTGATAACCGTCACCCCAGAGCCACTGGCGGCAATGCCAGCTCCAGCACCGCCCGCAATTGCTGCCGAACCAGCAAACACAATTGAGCCAATAGTCTGCTTTGCCGTGGCCGTTTGAATTAAAGCATTTGTAGCCTTAATGCTTGAATTTTCAATGTAGGCTCTCACCTCAGACGCCGAGGGCACCCCATACCAAGTATAGCCAATGGTGTTGACTGAAACCGCTGCACCAATGGAAACGCCTGCCGCTGCGCCAAGCCCAACACCGATCGAGGTTGAGATTGCACCCGTAACTGCCATAATGCCTGAAGAACTCAAGGCGCTTAGCGAGACATCTGCGGCACCGTCCACGGTGCTGTTTTTAATGTAGGTGTTGCTCTTGGTCAGCACCGTATTGAGGGAGAAGGCTCCCGCACCACTGACCCGGATACTGGCCCCCACTGCAAAACCAGCTGACACGGATGCTGCTACCGAAGTCGCCTGAATGGTAGTCTGAGACACTTTGATCTTACCCGTGGCCTGATCATAGGATATTATGTAGGTTATCCAGGGTTCTGTGGAAAGCGCCCAACTTTCGCCCTCCGATAGTATCGACAATCTTATGTCCCCATTCAGGGCCACTTCGTAGTTGCTTTCAATATCCCCTTTCAACCTATTCAGGATATCTGCGTCACCCGTAGCGTCAATCTCCGCCTCGTTGTAGCCAGGTCCATCATCCGTGGGATCATGTGGGTCGTCCAGATTCTCATCATCCACGTCTGGGTTGTCAGGATTGTCCTCGTCGGCTACAGCTGCATCATCTAATTCCGCTAACGTGAAAGAGGCAGCGGCAAGATCCATTTCGAAGAGCTGTCGCTCCTCGGTGGTGGAAGACAGGGTAACATTCCCTGTTTCGGTAGTGACATTGTCTGCATTCAGGATAAAGGCTGCCACCACATTGGACACTTCGTTGAAGGCAGTCGATACACCAATAGCAACCGAGAAGCCGGCGCCTCCTGCAACCGAGGCTGCCATCGAGGTGGCCCCAACTCCTGATAAGATACTTGATGAGTCTTTGGCAGTCAGGGAGATGCTGTCCACATGCACTCCGGTATCCCCATCACCTTCAATGGCTGCGGTCACTGTCACAGCAATCCGGTTTACGGCGTTGGCGCCCGCGCCACTCAAAGCAACCCCTGCACCGACTCCCCCGGTTACAGCAGCTGAGCCAGCGAAAACGATAGCATCAATGTTTTGGTTGGAAATCGCTTCGGCTTTGAGGTCACCCCCCGCTTTAATACTGCTGTCTTTGGTGTAGGCTTGTACCTCAACGCGGGAAGTGAGTGTGGAACGAATATTATCCAATTCCCACGTATCGGGGTCTCCGTAATCCTGTTGGGTCAAATCATCTGCGTCCACCAGAGCCCAAATATCAGTATCGCTATAATCTTGAGTGCCCAGGTTCAGTGTGTCGGGATCATCAATATAGGCATATATGCCCTCGACTCCACCACCTCCATAATTCGGGCTAACCAAAACCCGTTTCCCATCGATCAGATCCTGTTCGCCATCGCCGGAAGTGAACTCATAGCGAGTCAGTTGTTCATCGCCAACATATTTATAGATATCGCCTGCTCTCACGCCCTCTATGATTTTTACTGTATCTCCGGACGATATCGTCTGTTCTATGCTTGATGTCGTGTATTTGGGAGAGCCATCCATGCCAACATCAAAGCCGATAAAGTTTCGAGCCAGGGCAAGCCCTAAGGAAGCTCCGATTGCAGCAGCGCCACCGATACTGGCTGAAAAGGAAGCGCTGACGATCATGGCATTGATCGCCCCGTAACTAGTTGCTTTAAGATCAACATCACCTTTGCTGTCAATGTTGGAGTCGGTGATGTAGGCGTTTGTCTTGGTCTGAATGATGTTTGTGGCATCGGCACCCGCGCCGCTGATACGTACACTGGCTCCCACGGCAAATCCGGCCGATATAGAGGCCGCGGACGAGACAGCGTTTATGGTGGCGCTGCCATCAGCCAAAAGCCGGATGTCTCCGGTTGTGGTTTTTACCAGGTCATCAGCTTGATAAACGAAGCTTTCCACGGTGCTGCTGATCTGATTGAAGGCCAAGGAAACCCCGATGGAAACCGAAACTCCAGCAGCCCCAGCTACCGAGACAGCCAAGCTGGCCGCTCCAGCCAATGCTGTAATCGTCGAGATGTCTTTGGCAGTCAGGGAAATACTACTCGCTTCGATGCCCGTCGCTCCATCTCCCGTGATGGACGCCTCTACGACAACCCCAATTCGGTTGATGGCTATCACCCCAGATCCGCTGCCGGCAATGCCGGCTCCAGCACCGCCAGCCACTGCGGCCGATCCAGCCAGCACCACCGCCCCAATGGTTTGACCTGCCATGGCTTCCAGGGTCAATGCGCCGACTGCCTTGATGCTGGAATTCTTAATATAGGCCCGCACCTCTCCCGCAGAGGGTACAAGTTCGCCGAACCAGGAGTAGCCAATCGTGTTGGCGGAAATCGCCGCGCCCATGGAGACGCCTGCCGCCCCACCGCCTATACTGATAGAGGCAGATACTGCGCCCGTGGCCGCCATGATGCCTGAAGTGCTTTCAGCGCTGAGGGAGACAGCACCGGCACTGTCTACACTGCTATTCTCGATGTACGTGTTGGTGTTGGTCAGTACCGAATTCAGGGAAAAAGCGCCAGCCCCACTTACGCGTAGACTACCCCCCACTGCAAAGCCCGCCGATACAGCGGCCGCCACAGCGACCGCGTTGATGGTAGCCTGGGATAAAGTAAATTTCTCTGTGTCATCATCGTAACGAATGAAATACGTCATCCCGCTCTCGGTAGAGAGTGCCCAGGTGTGGCCTTCCGACAGTGTGGTCAGCCGCAAATCTCCTACCAGGATGACAAGGTTACTTTGGAAATCCCCACGGATGTTTTCGAGAATTGTTTCGTCCCCGTCAGCATCAATCTCCGCCTCGTTGTAGCCAGGCCCATCGTCCGTCGGATCCAGAGGATCATCCAGGTTCTCATCATCAACATCGGGGTTATCGGGATTGTCCTGGTCGGCTACAGCGGCATCTACCAAATCTTCCACTGTAAAGGAGGCATCATTGACAAGATCCATTTCGAAGAGTTTACGCCCTTCGGTTGTGGAGGACAGGGTGACACTCCCTGTCTCTGTGGTGAGATTGTCAGCATTCAGGATAAAGGCTGACACCTGATTAGAGACTTCATTGAAAGCGCTGGCCACTGCGAGGGCGAGCGAGAACCCAGCACCACCGGCAAAAGAAGCGGCAACCGAAGCTGCACCTACAACTGCGGTGATCCCCGATGAATCCTTGGCGGTAAGGGCGATGCTATCCGCGTGAACCCCCAAAGCCCCGTCACCCTCAATGGCCGCAGTCACCGTCGTGGCAATGCGGTTCACCGCGTTAGCGCCAGCGCCACTCAAGGCAATTCCTGCTCCACCGGAACCGGTCACCGCAGCGGAACCTGCAAAGACTACCGCTGTTATGCTCTGCTTGGAAATTGCGTCTGCAGTTAGTCGCCCCACTGCTGTGATGCTGCTATTTTCCGTGTAGGCCTGAACCTGCAGCCGGGTGGAGGGGGAAGAGATGATATTTGCCAGCTCCCATTGATCCCGGTTGCCGAAATCTTGTCCGGTGAAGTTGCGAGCATCCACCATAGCCCAGAGATTCTCATCGCTATAATCCTGGGTGCTCAGGTTCAGCGTATCGTCGTCGCCAACATATGAATAGACGCCCTCGACCCCGCCATAGGTGTAGCCGGGATCCACCATGACCCGCTTACCTGCGGTTAAGGACTGATCACCATCGCCAGTGATGAATTCGTAGCGAGTTAGCGCCTCCTCACCTTTAAAGCGGTATATGTCTCCTGCTCTTATCCCCGTATCAATCTTTACCGTTTCCCCTACAGAGATGCTCTTGTCCGTGCTTGCTGTGGTGTAATCGCTAGCGATATCGAATCCAACATCAAAGCCGATAAAATTCCGGGCCAGGGCAAGTCCCAGGGAAGCACCGACACCGGCGCCTCCACTAATACTCAGTGAGAAGGCGGCACTGACAATGAAAGCCACGATCGTTGATGTGTTGGTCGCATCCAATTCAACATTGCCAGCGCTGTTGATGATGCTATCTACGATATAAGCGTTGGTTTTGGTGAGGATGATATTGGCAGCATCGGCTCCAGCCCCATTTACGGCGCCACTGCCACCTCCAGAAAAACCGGCAGCCACCGCAGCCGCGGCAGAGACGACCTTCATGATGGCAGTTGAGCTGGCGTCCAGTGCAACATCGCCTGATGTCGTGCGCACCCCATCGTTTGCGTTTTTTATGTAGGCGTTGGACTCGCTGGTAATGAAATTCTGAGCCAGCGAGACCCCAATAGAAACGGACAATGCTGCTGAACTGCTAAAGGAGGCCGCCAGGGAGGCCGCGCCAGCCAGAGCGATAATGGAAGATGTATCTTGAGCTTTCAGGGTAAGTTCGCTAACGTAAATCCCGTCCGTGATGCCGCCACCAATCGCAGTATCATCATCAATGAAGGCGTTGACTTGGACGCCAATCTTGTTCTCAGACCAGACACCGGAACCAGCAAATCCCATCCCAACAGAACTTCCAGCGCCTATGGCAACGGAGCCTGCAAAAACGATGGAGAAGATCTTTTGCCCGGCAATGGCCGTCAGGGTCAGCGCTCCATTTGCCTTCACGCTGGACGGGTCAATATAGGCCTGCACCTGGCCCAACGGTTGTCCAGAGCCATCAACCTGGCTGATACCGTTGACATTCCAACCAATCAAGTTACGGGAAATGGAAATGCCGATTGAGGCCCCAACCCCTGCCGTTCCTCCGCCTCCTCCAGCAGCAAGTGAGGCTGCAGCAACAATGGAAATGATCTCCGAGGTATTGGAAGCCGCCAAAGCAACCTTCCCCTGGCTGTCCAGGTGGCTGTCCACCACATAGGCATTCGTGCGGGGGGAGATCACATTTTGAGCTACCGCGCCAGCCCCGCTGAAGGCATATCCACTCGTGCTGCCAAATGCCGCCGCCACCGATGCGGCCGCGGAGACCGAAGTAATCGTGGTTTGGGAGACTTTGAGTACGCCGCCCTCTTTCTCAATGTTGTATGTGACCCCATTCTCAGTAACCAGCACCCAAGACTGCCCTTCTACCGGAGCAGAGAGGCGTAATTCTCCTGTGAGTGTCTCTCCATGAGTATCAAATTCGGTCCGCACCTTCTCCAGAATGGCGGCGTCATCTGTAGCATCAATTTCCGCCTCGTTGTAGCCAGGTCCGTCATCCGTGGGATCAAAAGGATCGTCCAGGTTCTCATCATCTTCGTCTGGGTTGTCTGGATTATCCTGATCAGCCTTGGCGGCATCATCCAACTCATCCGTCGTGAAGGAAAGGCCTGATAGGGTCAAGTCGAATAATGGGCGGCCCTGGGAAATCGCCGTCAGGCTGATATCACCGCTGGTTGAGGTTACACCTTGATCAGCATCTTTGATATAGGCTGCGACCTGATTGTTGACCGAGTTAAAGGCTAGAGAAAGCCCAATTGAAAATGAAGCACCTGTTTCAGAAGCTACCGATGCCGCCAGAGAAGCTGCGCCTGCGAAAGCTGTGATCCCCGATGAATCCTCGGCCTTCAATTTCACGCTGCCGGCCTCGATTCCCCCAGCCCCATCTCCATCAATGTAAGCCTTGATTTCGACATTGATCTTGTTTTCCGCATACACCCCCGCGCCGCTGATGGTTATCCCGGTGGAACCACCACCGGAGAGGGCAGCCGATCCTGCAGCGACCACGGCGGTAATGAATTGATCCCCTACTGCGTCCAAGGTCAGCGCACCAGAGGCCCAAACCGTGGTATTCAACAGGTACGCCTGAACCTGAGAACTGTCAGCCGAAAAATTGGTCTGTGTCCACAAATCGGTGTTGCCATACTCCTGCACATTCAGGTCAACGGGGGCATTTTGTGTTTCACCCAGATATTCGTAGACATCCCCTGTACCTGGGCCATCAGCAATCTTAACCCTCTCCCCGGCAGCAAGAGCATCCGGTGCACTCAATGTTTCCGAAGATGTGTAATCGGCAATTGCCGTGTTGTCTAGATCGTAGCCGATAAAGTTGCGTGCTACGGAGATACCAATAGAAACCCCGGCGCCAGTGGTGGAACTGAAAGTCACCGAAGCCGCAACCGCCGTAACAACTGCCACAATCTCTGATGTGCCTGTGGCAGTTAGATCCACATTTCCGACCTTGTTACTCTGCGTTCCAAGAACGCTGTTGGCAATATAGGCGTTGGCTTTCGTCAGAATAATGTTGGTAGATTCCGCACCACCGCCGCTTATTCCAAAACTGAAACTACTACTGCTTCCTGACACGGAAACGGCCAGTGCCACCGAAATAGCGGTTATTTTCGCTGTCGTGGACGCATCCAGGACGATATCTCCACCACTAGTTTCCAAACTACTTACATTGTTAATGTAGGCTTTAACATCAGTGGCAATCGTATTATGAGCAATAGACACGCTAATCGAGGCTGACCCGCCAAATTTATCCCCTCCAACCGCGCCAGAGAACGAACCACCCATGTTTCCAGCGGAAACTAGCGATGTATCGCTAGATGACAGATTTACCTTCCCGGATTGGGTGGTGATTTTGTTGCTGTTGTTTATGGAAGATTCGACGATCTGCCAAACGTTATTAAAGGAGAATGAGCCAGCCACAGCAATCGCCAACGCTGACCCACCCCCGCTGATCCCAATAGCAATAGCGAACACATAAGCCTTAATGGTCGAAGCTGTCGAAGCTGTCAGTGAGATTCCACCGGCATTTTCGATCGTGGAACCATCCACACCAGCTTTGATCAAATTGGCATCGCTGCGCTGGCCGATATTGTTGGTGGATAGAGAAATACCTACAGAGATCGTTCCGCCAAAACTGCTATCTCCGGCAATTGCCAGGCCAGCCGCCGCTGCGGTGGTAACCGCTTGTATGTCAGCGTTATCCTGGCCAGTAAGAGTGACGTTACCCTGGTTGGTCATAGTCACTAAACTGCCCCCAGTGACCGTTGCTAAAATTTCGGTATAGATATCGTTGTTTGTTTCGGCGCCAGCACCGCTGGCTGAGAGCGAACACCCGCCCCCGCTGAATGCTACACTTGCACTGACAGTGACCGCTAAAGCCCAAATCTTGGCGCCATTATTGGAGGCATTCATGGATAGTGCCCCACCTACGTTCAGGATGGAATTATTGATCACTGCGTGGACACTGGTCTTGATCTTGTTGATCGCCCGCACCACACCTAGACCAAGAGAAATTGATGTGCTGTCGGAGCTATAGGCAACACTCACGGCACCGGCCACGGCATCGGCAATGATCTCAGAGCTATCGGTTGCGGTAAGGCTGATATTCCCACTTGTGGTTTTAAACGAACTGCTATCCCGAATTGATGCGTCTACTTTCCGGTAGATTTCATTATCACTTTCTGCACCCGCAGCAGAGCCGCTGACACTCACTTTGCCCGACTTGGTGCCGCCAATTGAGATGCCCACCACGGTAGAGTTAATTTTGCTGGTGGCTTCGGCATGTAGTTCAATATTCCCACTCACATCCGCTGTCGAATTCTCAATGGTTGCCTTTGTAATATTCGGATCGGCTCCTGATTCGCCGACATCATTTTCGGCAACCGCCGCGGCAACGTTCAGGGAACCACCAGTACCGTCGCCAGCTGTGAAAGAGCCACCAACCGTTGCTGCAGCCACGACGGCAATAATG
>CALCSH010000454.1 GCA_937893815.1 uncultured Anaerolineae bacterium
CCGGGGAACGCGCCGGGGAGCGCACCGCTGGCTCCGTGCTAGCCTCGGACGCCTTCTTCCCCTTCCCGGATGGTGTGCAGGCTGCCGCTGAATTGGGCGTGACGGCTATCATCCAACCGGGCGGCTCGGTGCGCGATGAGCAAGTCATCGCCGCGGCGGACGAGCTGGGTATCGCAATGGTCTTTACCGGCGTGCGCCACTTCAGGCACTAAAAGGCAAAATGCAGAATGATGAATGCAGAATTTCAACCTTCAACCTTCAACCTTCAACTCGAACTGAAATACGATGATCGCGGTTTAATTACCACCGTCGTACAAAACGCGCAAACCGGTGAAGTCCTCATGGTGGCCTGGATGAACGCCGAAGCCCTGCGCCTGACGCAAACCACCGGGCAGGCTCATTTCTGGAGCCGCAGCCGGGGCGAACTGTGGCACAAGGGCGCTACTTCGGGCAATTTTATGCATGTGCGCCAGATTCTGGTCGATTGCGATGCCGATACCCTGCTGCTCAGAGTTGACCCCGCTGGGCCAGCCTGTCACACCGGGGAGCGCAGTTGTTTTTATCGTGAAATCGAATGAATTTTTATCGCCGAGATCGCGGAGTACGCCGAGATTTTCTCTCCGCGATCTCGGCGCACTCTGCAGTGTATGGAGTCACTATGTTGCATCAATTATTTGAAATCATCGAAGACCGCAAGGCCAACCCCACCAAAAAATCCTACACAGCGCGCCTGTTCGCCGAGGGCGAAGATAGAATTCTGCAAAAGGTCGGTGAAGAAGCCGTGGAGGTTATCCTGGCGGCCAAAGGCCAGGGACGGCAGCGCATCATCGAGGAAACTGCCGACCTGTTCTATCACACCCTGGTGATGCTGTCCGCCAAAGGCATTACCATCGACGATATTGAAGCCGAACTGCGCCAGCGCCATCAATGAGTAAAACTATTCTGCTCTTCGATATGGACGGCGTGCTGCTCGAGCCGGGCGGCTACCATCGGGCGCTGGTTGAAACCGTGCGGCTGACGAGCGAGATGCTTGGCTACACCGCGGCGGAACTGACTCCTGCCGATATCGCTGCCTTTGAGGCTGCTGGGATTACCAGCGAGTGGGATTCATCGGCGATATGTTTGGTGTGGTTGATGCTGCCGCTGTGGGAGCGTTTCCCATCTCTGGGGATACCAGCCACCCTCACGGATGGTCTGCCCCCGGGGGAAAGCGGACTCGCTCCGGGGTGGGACTCGCTCTTCGGGATGTTGAATCACTCACCGAGCGAGTCCGTTGACCCAGTCCTTCGGGCAGAGCAGCTTTTGGCAGCGGGCCATCCCCGTGAACGCGCCATCCGCCACATATTGCGCAACTCACAATCCATCGGAAAATCACTTACCCACCGCATCTTTCAGGAATTGGTGCTTGGTAGTTCGATTTTCGCAGAAACGTATTCGCTGCCACCTTGTCTTGATGTAGAAAGCTATCTGCTGCAATTCGATCGTCCCAACCTGACGCCGGAGCGGCGTGAGGCGTTATTGCATTGGCTCGCTGACGATCAGCATCGCGCCGCAATTTTTACCAACCGACCATCCCGCCATGGAAAGTGGAGCACACCCGAGGCCGAGATTGGGGCGCGGTGCGTCGGATTGAATACGCTGCCGATGGTTGGTTATGGCGATTTGCTCTGGTTGAGTGACCGCAGTTCATTGGATGTACGTAAACTACGAAAACCCTCGCCAGTGCATGTATTGGCGGCGTTGATGCGCAGTTGTGGGGCAGATACGGAAGCAGCTTTACAATCTGCCGTGAATTTAGCGTTCGATGGCCATGTGGGTTTGGAATGGGATCAATTTCGGGGTGCGGAAATTTATGTATTTGAAGATACCAGGGCTGGGTTGAAAAGCGCACAAGCAGCCAGTGAAATTCTGCGTGAATGTAGTTTGGAGATATCCTGGCATTTGATAGGTATCTCTGCAATGCATGTGAAGCAAGCGGTTTTGCGTCAATTGGGTGCGGATGTTTATTCTTCCTTTGAGAAAGCGCTAACTTCAAGTCTTGTGCGCGGCTAATTGTCGAAGTAGAATATCTAGTAAGGCATTTTGATACATTTTGGAACGGCTCCGGCCACATTTGCAGCGGGGTTGATTGTTTAATAGTTTTTTCGTTATGGTGGTTGCCCATGGATGATCTTGATCGTACAATTTTAGAGCTTTTACAGTCGGATGGGCGTAAGCCGTTTACGGAAATTGCCAATCAACTCAATGTTTCCGAAGGCACGGTGCGAAATCGTGTCACGCGGATGATCGATGAAAAAATGCTGCAAATTGTCGGAGTCGCTGATCCTGTAAAAATGGGCTATCAGGTTTCAGCGCTGATCGGCGTTTCGATCAGCGGGGGAAATATTGAGCAAGTAGCGGAAGCTACGGCTGTCTTTGAAGAAGTCAGTGATGTGGTGATGGTCTCCGGTGAGTTCGATTTAATGGTGTCTGTATACTGTGATGATGGGGAGCATTTGAGCGATTTCCTCAGCCAAAAATTGCGTTTAATTGAAGGGATTGCGCATACACAAACCTTTGTGATTCTGCGTAATTTTAAGACGACTAATCATTTACGTCCAGTGAGTCCCACATAGAGCATATGCTATAATTGAGAGCAATGAATACGGAAATTACACCTACTCAGCATTCAGTGGAAGGTTTACCTGCTCCCGAAGATACTCGCAGTCAGCGCGGTGTGGTGATTGGCCTGGTAGTCGGCGGGATTGTGTTCGTGGCTTTGACCGTGGCCGCGATCGTTTTTTTATTGCAGGAATCGACCGATACAGCGCGTTTTAGAGATATTTTTATTATCTTCATGGCGCTGGAATCGATTGTGATCGGAGCGGCGTTAGTTATTTTGCTGATTCAGCTTGCGCGCCTGATTAATTTGCTGCAAAATGAAATTAAGCCGATTATGGATTCAACCAACGAAACGGTGAGTACGCTGCGCGGTACGGCACAGTTTTTGAGTGATAATCTGGTTGAGCCGGTGGTGAAACTGAATGAATATCTGGCCGGGTTAGGTCAACTGATCCGTTTGGTACGACCGAAAAAAGAATAATAA
>CALCSH010000455.1 GCA_937893815.1 uncultured Anaerolineae bacterium
CACCCGCCACACCCCCAAATCTGGGAACCTCCACGCAAAGTCTCAAAGAGCCGTTATAAATTGAGCCAGCGTGCAGCTTCATCGGGTAGATTTTGCAGCGGGCCGACCCGCGTGGTGCATTGCGGTAAGGAATCAATGAAGGCGCGCCCGTAACTTTTTGAGATCACGCGCCGGTCGAGAATCACCGCTACGCCGCGGTCGAACTCGGTGCGAATCAGGCGGCCAAATCCCTGCCTGAATTCGAGAATTGCTTCAGGAATGGTGTACTGGTAGAAGGGCTGCTCAAAGGTCTCAGAGCGAGCAGCAATAATCGGATCGGAGGGTACCCCAAAGGGCAGCTTGACGATCACCAACACCGAGAGATCACTCCCTGGAATATCGACACCCTCCCAAAACGCACGCGTCCCCAATAAGACAGCTTGATCCGCTTCTCGAAAACTCTCTAGCAGCGAGTGGGCGGAGGCGCCTTCTCCTTGCTCGAAGATCAAAATCCCCGCGTCGGCCAGCGCCGGGGCAATCGCGCGTGATGTCGTCTGAAGTTGGGCGTAGGAAGTGAACAACGCCAGCATCCGTCCCCCCGTCGCCTTGGCGAGATGAATCAGGCTGCTTTCCACGGCACGCTGGTGCCCATTACGGTCACTGGGTTCCGGGATATTGTTTGGAATATAGAGCAGGGTGGAATTCTCGTAATCAAAGGGCGAGCCGAGTGCCAATTCGTTGGCATCTTCGGCATATAAACGCCCGCGCAGGTAGTCGAATTCCCCCGCCGTCGTCAGTGTAGCGGATGTGAGAATGACCGATGTTTTGTCATGCCAGATATGTTTTTGTACCAGTGGCCCAATATGCAGAGGGGCGGCCTGTAAAGTGATGCCGCGTCCTCCGGCACGCACCTCGGCCCAGTAGATGCTATCCGGTTGGGGATCAAATACCAGCGCCTCTACATTCTCGATCAATTCGCGTAGGCGAGTGTAAATATTGGTTACTTCGTGGTATTGCTCTTCCAGCGCATCAATATCACCAAAACCGCCCTCGGCAATATCGTGAACAGCTCCGGTAATCTGCTCAATTTTGCCCAGCAGCGCCGCGGCAATCTGATGAGTTTCCTCCCAGGACACTTCTACTTCCAGCCAAGAAGGTTGCGTGCGAGTGGATGGTAGGATGCGCACCTGCTGAGAGTAGGGGCCAATATCCTGACCTTCTCGTTGCTCAAAAAGGAAATGGTCTATCGTGTCGAAGAAATTGCGAGAGAGGCTTTCCAGTTGAAAAGCGTGATCGCTGGCGCGCTCTACCAGATGGCTGATTCCGGCATACTCGCTGGGACTCACGCCATCGTGCAGCAGGGTGAGCAGCCGCCCCATCGCACCCGAGAGTGCGCTGCTTGAACTGGTGCGATAGCTGCCTAATTCACGCAACAAGCGGATAAAATCAACCTGCGTGGAGCGGAAACTGAGGGCGCTGGTGCTGGCATCCTCAAGGTGATGTGCCTCATCAATGATCAAATGTTGGTAATCGGGCAATACGCGGCTGCCAGAGGCAACGTCGGCCAGCAGCAAGGCATGGTTAACAATAATCAGATGTGCATTTTGCGCGGCCTGGCGCGATTGGTAGAACGGGCAGGCGCCCCCAGTATGTTTAATGCAGTTGCTAGCTGAACAGCCATCGTCTGCCGCGGAGAGACGCGACCAAATTTCGCGTTCGACAGGGCCGTTAAGGTTGATATCGACGCGATCGCCAGTACCTCCTTGATGCAGCCAGACCATTACTTTAGCAAGAATTCGCATTTCTTCTGGGTTTTCAGCGCCGCGGCGGCGAATATGTTCCAGACGACGCGGGCAAAGATAATTACTGCGTCCTTTGAGGATGGTAGCTGCAAGATTGATATTCAGGGCTTTCTGCAAATCGGGAATATCTTTGGTCATGAGTTGATCTTGCAGGTTGATCGTATTGGTTGAAATTACCACCCGCTGTTGGTTTTTGATCGCCCACAACGCCGCCGGGATGAGATACGCAAACGATTTCCCTACCCCGGTACCGGCCTCCACCATCAGGTGCTGCCCATGAGAAATGGCTTCACTGACCGAGCGCAGCATTTCAACTTGTTCCGGGCGATGTTCGTATTGCTCGAAATAACGCGAAAATTCTCCGCCATATTCCAGCACTGCTGCAACTTCTTCCGTATTCAAAGGTATAGGCGGATCAACGGGAGTCAGGATTTGGGGTTGTTTCCGCTGCGAATCAAACAACGGGCCAAAAAAGCTACCTTGCGCTTTGCGGGCGGGAACGACTTCTTTGGCGCGAGCGCGCAATACATCAAAAAAAAGACCGTAGCCCAGCCAGTTCTCTACATTATCTCCGAGCCGCACAATTTCTGCCAAAACATGAATAGGCAATTCGAGGGCAGCCTCGTATAGCTTGAGATACACACGATGAGTGACTTTGGCATCATCCAGGGCACGATGTGTGGCAGGCAAAATAATTTGGAGCGCCTGGGCCAGGGCACCGAGGGAATAACGTCCGGCGTTTGGCATCAGCACAGCTGCCATTTCGTAGGTATCGAGCGGATCGTTGGCCTGGAGAATCCCTTGGCGCCTTAAGAAACCAAGATCAAAACGCACATTGTGCCCGAGCACAGGCGCATCACCGACAAAATCGGCCAGATCGTGCAGTACTTCGTGAATCGAAGGTTGATTGCGCACCATGGCATCGGTAATGCCTGTCAGGCGGGTGATATGGGCCGGAATGCGCTGGCCGGGGTTGATGAGACTGTGCCATTCGCCATCCACGCGATCGCCGCGAAAGCGCACAGCACCAATTTCGGTAATCTTGTCGGATTGAGCATTGAGGCCAGTGGTTTCAATGTCAAGAGCTACGATGGTTGTTGTCATGGAGAGAATTATACTTTGAAAGTGGTGTGTTTCTTGGTGAGTTGTAATGCGGTCTCTGGGATTTCTCACGGCAGTTCCTAAAGACCCTTGTAAGGGTTGGCTTCTGATCCCTGATTGCTGATTCTGATTTACAGATGAAGGGAATTAAGACTCCACTGAAAAAACTACCGTGTAGGTGTTCCCGCCGGAATATATGGGGG
>CALCSH010000456.1 GCA_937893815.1 uncultured Anaerolineae bacterium
CCGCCGCCGACTCGCTTGGCATTGGCGTGTTTTCAATGCGCTACTTCTATGTCTTTGTTGGTGGATTGATGGCTGGTCTGGCCGGAGCGACCATCAGCTTGTCAATTTCTCCAGGTTGGTTTGGCGCGCTTACCACCGCCGGGCAAGGCTGGATCGCCGTCGGGTTGGTAATCTTCGCCCAGTGGAATCCCCCCCGGGCCGCGGTTGGCGCCTATATTTTTGGCGCACTACGACGTTTGGTTCTCGATATTCAAGGCCCCGCGTTGCTCTTAGGCTTTGCCAATCCATTCTTCTATAACCCCTACTACGGCTTCTTCCTGAAGATGTTGCCCTATGCATTTACTGTGGCGGTACTGGTGATTGGTTCGCGTGAAGCTAATCGCAAGCGAATTGGCACTCCCGCCGCACTAGGTTTACCGTATATTCGTGGACAGCGCGGCCTGTAATATGATATTAAATGTACCCGAACGAAAAGAACTTATCCGCAGCGCTCTTGGTGAAACCCCTCTCGATCTGCTGATTGAAAATGTGCAGGTGGTTAATGTCTATACTGGCAGGGTTGAGCCTGGCGTATTGGGAATTAAAAACGGGCGCATCATTACCCCCTATGCGGAAGGGTATGATGCGCTTGAAAAATATGATGGCGGAGGGCGTTACGCCATGCCTGGTTTTTTCGACACGCATGTGCATATCGATTCGACTCTAGTTGTCCCTGAAAATTTATCGCATCTAATTGTGCCGCGTGGCACCACGGTGATGTTGGCTGACCCCATGGAAATAGCCAATGTGGCCGGGTTGCCCGGATTCAAGGCATTACTCAAGTCGATTGCCCAACTCCCATATCATATTTATCTGGAAGTATCTTCGCGTGTTCCCACAGCCCCCGGGTTGGAAACAACGGGCGGCGAGTTGAATTTGGAAGATGTCCGCGAAATTTTGTGCTGGCCGGAAACCGTCAGTCTGGGCGAATTGGATCCCTCGAAAGTATTGGGTATGCGAGATGAGTACCTGGCGAAGGTTGAAGCGGCTCAGGTGCTAGGGAAAATCTGCAATGGGCACGCAGTGGGGCGCGTGGGCAAGGAACTGGTGGCCTACGCCTGTGGTGGCCTGTCGGATGATCACGAGTGCGTGGATTACGAAGAAGCACTTTCACGCCTGCGCCTGGGGATGGCGGTTTTAATCCGCGAAGGCAGCACAGAACGCAACCTGGATAAGATCATCAAGGGTATGGTGGAAGAAAATTTGTACACATCGCCGCATCTGATGTTCTGCACCGATGATAAACACCCCGATGAAATTCTCGATGAGGGACATATCGATTTCATGGTTAACCGCGCCATCGAATTAGGTGTGCCGCCAGTTACAGCAATACAGATGGCAACCATCAATGCCGCCAAGCACTTTCGCATTGAACACCTGGTGGGCAGCCTATCGCCCGGGCGATGGGCTGATGTAGTGCTCGCTGAAAC
The DNA here is from genome assembly GCA_937893815.1 of uncultured Anaerolineae bacterium. Classification (GTDB taxonomy): domain Bacteria; phylum Chloroflexota; class Anaerolineae; order Anaerolineales; family UBA11858; genus NIOZ-UU35. The sequence goes on from CALCSH010000456.1 coordinate 1,470, forward strand.
TATTGAGCATATTGAACCCGGTGATGTGTTTGTCAAAGGCCAGCATGTTGCATCCAATGGAAAGTTACTTATCACCCCACCGCAGTCTGACTACCCCGATTGGATCTACCAAACAGTAAAAGTATCCCGCGGAAAATCCGCTGGTGATTTCGTTGTTGCGGCCGATGGTGAAAGCGCCCTCATGTGGGTGATTGACCTTTACCCCGATCAGATCATCAACGAGAAAATCAAAGCCGAGTTGAAGGTGGTAAACGGTTCTGTGATGTCAGACATGCATCAGGATATTTTGAAATTGGCCGTTGTCGAGCGTCATGGGAAAAACGGGAATATTGGGGTATCGTTTGTGCGCGGGTTCGGCTTGCAGAATGGCGCGCTGGCATCATCTGTGGCGCATGACCACCACAATATTATTGTCGCTGGCACAAATGATGTGGATATGGCAGCTTGTGTGCAAGCGATCGAAGAAATGCAAGGTGGTTTTGCCATCGCCGCTAATGGCGAAGTTTTAGGCCGATTGCCTTTGCCCATCGGCGGCTTGCTCAGTGAAGAACCCGTTGATGTGATTATCGAAAACTTGGAACGAATTAACACGATCTATCGGAATATGGGCGGTGTGTTACCAGCACCGTTTATGACAATTTCGTTTATCGGACTGCCAACAGTTCCCCAATTGGGCCTAACCGATATGGGACTGATAGATGTTCTTTCTCATACATTAATGAGTTCCTTCGCGAACTGAGGGACGCTTATTTTTCGTCGGCCAGATGGAGTAGAAACACGTGCTCGAATTCGACTATCAAAAACCTGAGACACTTGACGAGTTAATACACACGTTAGGGCAGGATGGCAGCTGTATTATTGCTGGCGGTACGGATGTAATCCCTCGAATGCGGCACAACCTGATCCAAGCAACAACCGTGGTCGATATTAGCCGCCTCACCGAATTGTCGTTTATCCAACAGGATCAAAACCAAATACGCATCGGCGCACTGACTACACATCAAGCGCTCGTCGATTCGTCGCTGGTGCAAACAACCAACCCTGCGCTGACATCCGCAGCAGCATCGGTGGGTTGCCGTCAGACCCGCCATCGTGGCACTTTGGGGGGCAATATCGGCAATGCATCCCCTGCCGCCGATACCATTCCGGCGTTGCTGGTTTTTGATGCTCAGGTGTATCTTCTCGGTGAAGCCGGAAAGCGTCAGATCGGCTTGGTTGATTTCATCCTTGGCCCTGGGAAAACACAACTATACGCGGGCGAAATTATTCATAGCATTTCTTATGCCCCGTTCGATGGGGCCTGGGGCGCTGCATTTCAGAAACTAGGCAAACGCAATGGAATGGCGATTGCTGTGGTCAGCGCGGCTGCCGCCATTCAACTCGACGGGCAAGGGCATGTTCGGGAAGCGCGCCTCGCCCTGGGGTCTGTGGCTCCGACGGTAGTGCGCAGCCCAAAAGCCGAAGCCATCTTGTTGGGGCAGGTACCCACACCAGAGGTATTGAAGCGAGCCGCAGACGCCGTTAGCGCCGATATATCGCCGATCAGCGATATCCGATCCAGCGCAGCCTATCGTCAACATGCTGCAAAAATATTGGCGAACCGGGCGCTGACAGTGGCATTTGAGCAGACGCGAGGCAAGTTATCATGAAAACGCTTCAAGTCACTTTTCTTCTGAATGGTTTCGAAAAAACAATTGTCAGCGCGCCCAATCGTACATTATTGGATGTTTTACGGGACGATCTGAATTTAACGGGTGCGAAGGATTCCTGCGGTGGGGAGGGAGAATGCGGCGCGTGTACTGTTATTGTTGATGATAAAGCGATCAATGCTTGTATGATTCTGATTGGACAAGTGCAAGGTTGTGCCGTCGAGACGATCGAGGGGCTGGCCGAAAATGGGCAATTACACCCTTTGCAGCGTGCCTTCGTAGAAGCGGGCGCGGTGCAGTGTGGATACTGTACCCCGGGGGCGATTCTGGCGGCCAAAGCTTTGTTGCTGGAAAATCCACACCCGAGCGACGTTGAAATTCGCGACGGACTTTCGGGGAATCTCTGCCGGTGTACGGGCTATGTGAAAATTGTCGAAGCCGTGCGTTTGGCGGCTGCGGAGATGCGCCATGCCTGAGACGATCACAATTGGAAAATCCGAACTGCGCAAAGATGCCTGGAAGAAAGTTACCGGTGCGGCACGATATGTTGCTGATATACCGCTGCGAGATGTTTACTATGGCGCGATAGTGCGATCGAGTGTTCATTATGGGCACTTGAAATCGATCGATACGCAGACCGCTGAACAGGTGGCGGGAGTTCATAAAGTTGTGACAGCCGCCGATGTGCCGGGCTTGCCGGTCTTTGGCGCGCTGGTGCATGATCAGCCTGTGTTGGCTGTCGATACCATTCATCACTGGGGGCAGCCCGTTGCCATCGTGATTGCGGACACAAAAGAGATCGCCGCGCAAGCCGCCCAACTTGTGCTTGTAACTGTAGAACCGATCCTACCCATACTCGATCCGGTGGAGGCGGTTGAATTGAACGCATCCAAGCTCCATGCCGATGGCAATTTGCTAGCGCAATTTGAGATCAAAGACGGCGATGTGGAACTCGGGTTTGCGGAAGCTGATGTAATTCTCGAAGAGACATTCTCGCTGCCGCTGGTTTCTCCGGCCTATTTGGAAACGGAAACTTCGGTGGCTCAATGGAATTCCGATGGCAGCTTGACGGTGTGGGTGAGTTCGCAGCATCCATTTGTCGACCAGGCTGAAATCGCTGCTGCGCTCGATATTCCTGCGGAAAAAGTACGTGTAAAAAGCGGCGTGATTGGTGGTGCCTTTGGTGGCAAAGAAGATTCGAGCATCTCAATCATGGCATCTCTGGCAGCATGGGTTGTTCAGGGCACAGTAAAACTGGTCAACTCGCGGCAGGAATCGTTCTGGGCGCATCCAAAGCGGCACCCTGCAAAAATTTACCTGAAACTCGGCGCAAAAAACGATGGCACTTTTATAGCCCTGAAAGCGAAAGCGTTTGTAGATACCGGCGCGTTCGCTTCGTATGGACCAGCGGTTGGAATTATTCTGACAGAAACGCTGGCAGGTTCCTATCATGTGCCCAATATAGAATTGGACACCTTGGTGGTATATACCAATGGCCCGCTGGCAGGCGCCATGCGCGGATTCGGTAGCCCGCAGTCGCATTTTGCGATTGAAAGCATGGTAGATATGGTCGCCCATCAACTGGGCCTGAGCGCAATCGAGGTGCGCAAGAAGAATATTCTGCGTGAAGGCGATCAATTGTTCACAGGGGTGATTGTAAATCAATCGGCGAATAGTTTGCCGTTGGCGTTGTCGCATGCTGAAAATATACTTCGTGAATTTGAAATGATCGAAGCCGCCCCCGGGAAAGTTGCTGGCAGCGGGATGGCATTGGTGATGCAATCGATGGGGTTGGGTGCTAAAGTTCCGGATGATTCCACGCATCAAATGATATGGATGCCCGATGGCAAAGTTGATCTCTATTTGGGCGCGCCAGATATGGGCCAGGGATTGATCATGACCGCGGAGCAAATCGCCGCCGAAGCGTTAGAACTTCCCTTTGAATCTGTTTCAACGGTGGATCTCGATACCTGGAACTCGCCGAATGGAAATGTGACTTGTGCCTCACGTATGACGTATATGGTAGGAAATGCGCTGGTGGACGCGGCGGAACAACTCAAATCGCAAATGCTTGTTCAGGCATCACGCATGATGAATCGCCCGTTGGATACGTTGTCATACAAGTCGGGGAATGTAATCACCTCAGATGGTGGTAAAATCCCTGTCAGTGAAATCATCAGCCGTGCCGCTGATGACGGGATTGAGATCCAAAGCAAAGCCACATTCAGTTTTCCATATCCAGATGAAACCACGCCGCAAAATTTGCCGATTGGCATGCCGCATGTTCTATTTTGTTTTGGCGCCCAAATCGCCCGCGTGGAGGTTGATCCTGAGCTTGGAAAGGTGGATATAACTCATCTGACGGCGATTCATGATGTCGGCCGGGTAATCAGCCGCAAGGGAGTCGAAGGACAGATTGAGGGTGGCATGGCAATGGGGTTGGGATATGCACTTTTTGAGAATATGAACTTGAAAGCGAATGGCCAGTGGGTCGATAGTTTTACTGAATATTTGATCCCAACCTTCAACGATATGCCATTGAACTTTCGAAATATTATTCTGGAAATCCCGGAAGAGAGCGGTCCTTACGGCGCCAAAGGAATTGGAGAAGTCACTGTTCCACCGACGGCACCAGCCATTGCCAATGCTGTATATAACGCGATTGGAGTGCGCGCAACCGCACTGCCTTTATCCCCTGAAGATTTGGCCAAGCTATAAAATACCTTGAATCCACGGTGGACTTCAAGCGATTTGGATGGGCTTTATGGAAAGAATTGTACAAAAAGAATGGTTTTCAAAGCTGATTGATGGGTTATTACCTGTGCTGGCCACATTGGCAGCTCTGGCGGTCGGCACAGTAATGCTCATGATTCTGCGGGTGAACCCGGTGGAAGCGTATTCTGCATTATGGGATGGCGCTTTTGGGAGTACAAATGCACTGGCGGAAACGTTGGTAAAAGCTACCCCATTGTTGCTGGTAGCTCTCGGTATTTGCATTGCCTTCCGTGGAAATGTCATCAACATCGGCGGTGAAGGACAAATGATTATTGGTGCGATTGCTGCAACCCTAGTTGGCCTAACCTTTACGAATTTGCCGGGTTGGTTGGTGATTGTCATTGCTATGGTTGTCGGCTTTCTGGGCGGTGCAGTTTGGGGCGGAATTCCAGGGGTGCTGAAAGCCTATTTTCGGGTCAACGAAATTCTCAGCACAGTGATGATGAACGCTATCGCTGTGCAGTTGATGAACTTCTTATTGCGCGGCCCACTGATTGATCCGGCTCAGGCCGAATTGGATTCGAAAATCCCACAGACTGCCCGCCTGTTGGATGCATTTCGTTTACCGCGCTTGGCACCGACCCGCCTCCATTTTGGATTCGTAATTGCTTTGGCTTTAGCCATATTGGTATATATTTTGCTGTGGCGCACAACTATGGGGTATCGCATCCGTGCGGTAGGGCAAAACCCGCACGCATCTCGCTATGCTGGAATCAATGTAAAAAAGCGCATCGCCACGGCTTTGCTGTTAAGCGGCGCATTTGCCGGATTGGCAGGCGCGATACAGGTTTATGGTGTCAATTATCGTATGATTACCGATGGGTCGGCATCCGGCTTTACAGGTAGTGCCGGCTTTAATGGCATTGTCGCGGCATTATTTGGACAACTTCATCCGATTGGGGCAATCCCTGCTTCTATATTTTTCGGAGCGCTTTTGGTGGGAGCCAATAAAATGCAGCGGGTGGTGCAAATCCCCTCAGCACTGATTACCGCTCTCAATGGATTGGTAGTAGTTTTTGTAGTCAGTAGTGAATTTTGGCGGCAACGCAGGCAGCATAGACGTTTGTCGGCGGCGGAAGGTGAAGATCAACAATCATCGGCTATTCCATCCACGGTGGAGGAACAGGCATGATTTCAAATATTTTTTCTACAACGGTATTGGTAGGGATTTTGGCATCCGGAATCCGTTTGGCGACACCCTATCTGTATGCCGCGATTGGTGAAACCTTTGGACAACGTAGCGGCGTCCTCAACCTGGGTGTGGATGGACAAATGTTGCTGGGTGCCTTTGCGGCATTTTATGTCGCCCTCACAACAGGGAATTTATGGCTCGGTTTGCTCGCTGCGGCGATGGTGGGCGCAGTAATGGGGCTGGCGATGGCGTTTGTGACGGTGAATTTGCACGCTCAGCAAGGGATCAGTGGGATAGGTTTCTACTTGTTTGGCCTGGGTATGAGCGATTTGCTATTCAAAATGTTGTTGGGTACGGTTGAAACAGTCAAAGGTTTTACGAAAATCCACATCCCGTATCTGAGCGATATTCCCATCATTGGTGAAATTTTCTTTAGCCAAAATGCCATGGTGTATGGCGCATTCGCACTGGTACCGATTTCCTGGTTTGTGCTTAACAAGACTACGCTAGGACTCAAGATTCGTGCGGTTGGTGAGAACCCGGAAGCCGCCGATTCCCTCGGGGTCAGTGTGGCACGCATCCGGTATTTTACGATTATTCTCGGCGGGACTCTCTCCGGGTTGGCAGGTGCCTCGCTATCGATCGCGCTACTCAACGTGTTCCAACAGAATATGACCAGTGGGCTTGGTTTTATTGCGGTAGCCTTGGTCTATTTTGGTGCATGGCGGCCGTGGGGAGTATTATGGGGCGCGTTGCTTTTCAGTATGGTGAACTCTTTACAGTTATGGATGCAGGTATTAAGTATCCCCATTCCTTCAGATATTGCTGTAATGTTACCCTATGTTTTAACAATTCTTGTTTTAGTCGCAACTGTATCGAGGGTGCGCGCGCCTGCCGCGTTGACGAAGCCCTTTGAACGCGGTAGATAAAAGCATCGAAAGGAGGTGGTAGAGCGAGTAAATAGATGATATTTCTTTCCATATTTAAGAAACCGTGTTGTGCATTGTAGGGCAATGCGTGAGTAAATACCCAGATTTTCTTTAAAGGAGAAGATTGTGAAAACAAAATTTTGGATCGTACTACTTTTAGCGTTGATATTAGTTTTGGGTGCATGCGCCCCCGAGCCTGTCGCGGAACCACCTGCCGTTCAAGAACCTGCCACAACAGAAGAGGTTGTTGCCGAAGAAGCCGCCGTTGAAGTGCCTGCTGCTGAAGAAGCTATGGCAGAAGGCCCCTTCCGTGTAGCCGTTGTGATGCCGAGTGCCATCAATGACCTGGCTTTCAGCCAGAGCATGTTCGATGCCCTGTTGGTCGTTCAGGCTGGCATGGGCGGCGAAGCAGCCATGGAAATTGTTTACTCCGAAGGTATGTTCGTAGTCGATGATGCCGCTGCAGCCATTCGTGATTATGCGACGGAAGGATACGATCTTGTGATCGCCCACGGTTCGCAATATGGCTCTTCTTTGCAGGAAATTGCACCCGATTTCCCCAATACCAGTTTTGCCTGGGGAACTACTGTGAATACCTTCACCGACGAGGGCATTACCAATATCTTCGCTTATGAAGCTCGCTCCGAAGAGGGTGGCTATGTTAATGGTGTGATTGCTGCAAGTATGTCGGAAAGCGGCATTCTCGGTGTTGTTGGCCCCATCGAAGCTGGTGATGCCAAATTGTATGTGGATGGTTTTGTAGCTGGTGCCAAATCTGCCAATCCTGATATTGTTGTCAATGTAAACTACATTGGCTCTTTCTCCGATGTGGCATTGGCTGCTGAAGCTGCCAATACCCATATTGCCGCAGGCGCAGATGTTCTTACCGGTACAGCTCAAATGGTAGTTGGGGCGATCGGTGTTGCTGAGGAAACCGGTGTGCTGTGGTTCGGCACCCAGGCTTCTCAGACCTCGCTGGCTCCGACCATCGTGGTCGCCAATCAGGTTTATCATTGGGAAGTTGTGCTCAATGACATGATTGCCCTGATCAAAGAAGGCACCTACGGTGGAACCGCCTACGCACTGACTCTGGCCAATGGTGGTCAGGTGATGGACTATAATCCTGAATTCGAAATTCCGGCATCCGCCGAAACGACCGTTCAGGGCATTATCGATGGCAGTATTACCATCGCTATTGGCGAATAGCCGTTTCGTGATCGAAATAAAAAGTTCTTTCGCCCTTCTCATTTATCGGGAGGGGCGAAAGAATTTTGAATGCGTCATTCGATTTTTATAAAGAGCGCAGAAAAATAAGCCCCACCACCATCTGCCTGACGCGTTTCTGTGTTCTTTATAGAAATTACAGTAACGCCTTCGCAGAAAGGAGGCCGAAAAAAGGGTATGCGTG
>CALCSH010000457.1 GCA_937893815.1 uncultured Anaerolineae bacterium
GCCCAGATTTGGGGGTGTGGCGGGTGTTTCACACCCGCCACACCCCAAATCTGGGTACCTCCACGCAAAGTCTCAAAGAGCCGATAATTACTTCGGTGGATGATTGATGGCCAGCCAATAAATCTCGATTTGAGCAGCAACATCGGTGAATTTATCGAAATCGACCGGTTTGACGATATACGAGTTGGCGCCGAGTTCGTAGGCTGTATTGATATCACGATCTTCAGCGGAAGAAGTCAGTACAACAACAGGCAACTTTTGAAAGATTGTCGTTTTTTTAATCGCCCGCAGCACATCCAAACCGTGAACTTTGGGAAGCTGCAAGTCAAGTAGGATCACCACGGGGAGCGGGTCGCCTTCTTTCCAGGCCGCGAAATAATCCAGAGCTTCCTGTCCATCCCGAACAACGATCACGGCATTTCCCAGGTGGCGTTCTTTGAAGGCGCGCTGCGTAAGATCGATGTCCATAGGGTTATCTTCGATTAAGAGAATCGGACGAGAAAGCATTGTCATGACTTACTCCTTGGAAATTCAAGATAGAAAGTGGCACCCATACCCGGTTCGCTTTCTGCCCAGACGCGCCCACCCATTCGCTGCATGGCTTTCTTGACGATGGCCAGGCCGATTCCGGTTCCCGGATATTCATCTACCCGGTGGAGGCGCTGGAAAATTTCAAAAATTCGATCGGTGTAGCGCATTTCAAAGCCGATCCCGTTATCCCGCACCCAGAGCACGCAACTCGATTCTTCGAGTTTACCACCAATTTCAATGCGGGGATGTGTCTCGTACTCAGTGAATTTGATGGCATTGTCAATCAGGTTGCGCAGGATCTGCACCAGGCTCTCGACATCGGCTTGCAGCCGGGTACACGGCAATTGCACCTGCACGTCGATTGCATTGGTTTTGATGGGATGTTCAAACTCATCGAGTAAGGCCTCTACAATTCCTACGATATCGACTTCCCGATGCACGATTTGACGGCGCTCCATGCGCGAGTAGGCCAGTAGATCATCAATCAGTTGACTCATATTCTGGGCGGCCTTATAGACGTTTTGTATAAATAACTTGCCTTCATCGTCCAATTGGTCGGCGTAATGTTTGAGCAAAAGGTGGCTATAACCATGAATGCCCCGCAGTGGAGCCTTGAGATCGTGCGAGACAGAGTAGGCAAAAGACTCTAATTGTGCTGTGCGTTCGACGACGCGCTGTTCTAGTTCCGCGGCATATTGTTTTAACTGCTGGTGATATTGCCCATTGGCAATCGATAAAGCGGCCTGGTTTGCCAACGTCGTGCATACGTCAATCTCGGATTGAGAAATCGGGCGTGGCGCCCCCACGGAGCCGATGATCAGAATTCCTTTTGATTCAGCGCCAATCGTAATTGGCAGATAAAGTACCGTGCGCAACCCGCGCGCCTCGCTGACCTGGCGTTCTGCCGGGGTAAGGTCGGCTTCCTGCAAATCGGGTATTAAAACCGGGACACCTGCTTGCATCGCCTTCTGAATATGCGGGTGATCGTGGATAGGCGCCTTGCGGTATATCTCGGGGAAGTCGGGGGGCAGCGGTGGAGTAGTGGCCCATAGGAAAAGTGAATCATTTTCTTGCAAGTAAATAGCCGAACTGTCCATGCCGATCAACTGCACAAGCCCATCGGTTGTGGTCTGAAATAGAGCTTCCAGTTCTAAGGAGGCTATAAAACGATTGCCGACAGCCACCAGGGTCGCCAGACTCTCGACTCGACGCTTGATCTCATTTTCAGCCCGCACACGTTCAGCGATGTCTATCGCCATACCCAGTATAAACGGTTTATCATTAATGGATATTGTTGTGCGCGAGAGGCTTACCGGGTGAATTGTGCCATCGCGCCTGAGTAAATCAAACTCGAAATTCTTAAACGCTCCATTTTGATCCGCGATTTCACGGATGTGTTTACGATCTGCTGGGCCGATCAAATTTAGCTCAAGTGTAGTTTTACCTAACGCTTCCTCGCGTAAATATCCGCTCATATGGGAAAATGCCGGGTTTGTATTCATTAACTTCCCATCCATATCCATTAATGAGTAGGCAATCGGGCTGGAGTTAAACACCGAACTAAATTTCGCTTCATTTTCCCTGATCAAGTTCTCTGCTTGTTTGCGCTCTGTGATGTCGTACGCCGTGCCGCGTGTGCCGGTAATGTGCCCATCTTTATCAAGGGTGGCTTTTGCGTTGAAAACCAGGTGGATATCATTGCCGTTTTTGTGCTGATGGGTTGTCTCGAACCCGTAGAGGAAACCCCCTTCTGTTAGTTTTGAAAATTGTTCTAAATCTCGCTGTGCATATTCGGGAATTTGAAAATCCATAAACCGTTTGCCCAGCATCTCCTCAAGTTTATACCCAAATACCTGTTCCCAGGCCGGGTTTAGATACGTATAACGGCCCTCGGAGTCACACTGCCAGATCAAGTCTTGGGCAGTTTCCACCAGATCGTGGTAGAGTGATTTGGAATCTTGCAATGCCTGTTCGGTATTTTTGCGGTTGGTAATGTCGATGAGATTGCCAACCACTCTGACGATTTGCCCATTTTCAAAAACGGCTTCGCCATGTGTGCGAATCCATTTCTTTTGTCCCGAATAATCAGTAAACGCATATTCCTGATCATAGGATTGACCCTGTTCCACACAGTTTTGAAATGCAGCTTGAATTGCCGGACGGTCATCGGGTTGATAACATTCGATGCTTGTATCGATATGTTCTGTTGAGCCGACTGGAATATCCTCTGGCGCTAACCCGTGAATGCGATAAACTTCATCCGTCCAGTACATTTCATTGGTGATTAAATTCCATTCCCAGCCACCAACACTGGAAATCTCCTGCACGGTATTGAGCAAGGCTTCGCTGCGTCGCAGGGCCGCCTCAGCTTTTTTTCGTTCTTCAATATCCCGGGTAATCGATAGAATATGCGGGGCACCATCCAGCATGATCACCTGAGCGGACATGAGGGCAGTAATAACTTTGCCATTTTTCATGCGGAATTTGGCTTCCAGATTATTCACCCGCCCATTCTGCCGCAGCCCATCGACCAGTTTTTGGCGGTCTTTTGGGTCATCCCAAATGTTGATCTCTGCAGACGTTCGCCCAAGCGCGTCTTCGCGGCTATAGCCGGTAATGGCTGTAAAGCCATCATTGATATCGATATACATGCCGTCTTCCAGACGGTTTATGTTTATCGAGTCTGGGCTGGTGTGAAAGGCTGTTCGAAATCGTTCTTCGCTATTGATAAGGGTTTGCTCAGCACTCACCTGATCGGTAATATTATCGATGGTAGCGACCATGCCGTTTGTGCTCCCATCGCGATCGAGAAGCGGAGCCGCGTTGATCGACAATAAGATTCGACGTCCGTCAGGCCATACGATGGCGTGGATGAAATTTATGACAGGCTTACCGGTATTCATCACCAGCGAGAAAGGGAGTTGTTCGCCAGGGAGAGGCGAGCCATCCAGATTGGTGGCATTCCACTCCGGTGCGTTATACCTGAGTTTGGTGATCCTGTCTCTTGACAGCCCCAAGGTTTGCTCGGCATGGGTGTTGGCATATTCGATCTGACCTGAACGATCCACCATCACAATTCCCACCGGACTGGTTTCAGAGATCAACTCAAAAAGATCGCGCTCTTCTCGAAGCGTTTGTTGCCATTGGACGCGGTGATGCCTGTGAAGCAGAAACTGCCCAAGCAGGACGGTTCCAATCGGGTATATCAGCATCACCGGCAGCGAAATTTTTTCCAAGACATTAAAAATAACATCACGCGGCAAAAGGAAAGCACAACCAAGCATTACCAGGTGTACGAGAATGCCAAACCCATATAGTTTATACCAATTGGGCGTTTTCTTTTTATACCGGAGGAAATATCTCCACAGGAGGCCCAAACCGGCGGAAGTCACGATGACAGATACGCCCATGATAGCGCCATCCCCGCCCTGGTAGATGCGCAGTGCGCAGGCCATCAAAACAGCAATCGTAGTGGGGATAGCCCCGAAGAAGAGGCCGGTCATGCTGAGCAGGATTGAGCGCGTATCGAAAATAATCCCCTCAGAAAATCGCCAGGGAGTCAGCATAATCGCCAGACCAACCGAGCCAATTAATACCCCGGTGAAGATCTCCAGAAAGTGCGATCGCTTGGTTTTGCGCAGTGAAATTGTCTCGTACAAAACAATCAACGCCATTAAAAGCGCTGTGTTGTTTACCAGCCCCAAGATGGTATCAATAGTCATTCCCTTTCTCCTGAACTGTAATTATCAAAGCATACAACGCGCTACGAGTGAAATATCTCTCTGGCATTGAAATATGGCGGTTCCGTATATATGGCTACTCCAAGTATCAATCGCTTCCGTTTGATGATATAACGCAGAAATCAGAAAATTATTTCCCCAGTGATAAGAATATCACAAAATATCCACCTGTAGGATTGATCCCGCGCCTGAAGAAACATTAAAATCCTGACCGACTCTGGAATTATCATAAGAATATCCCCTTTTGGCTGAATTTCCGTCGGGTCAAGCTCCGCCAGGATCGTGTTATGCGCACAGGTTTTGGTAAATTGAACGGCCTTGTGCCATGGCATACCCTATTGCCAGAGCACCCCTTCCGCAAGCGTATACAGCGTATCGAGTGAAACTACTGCGAGCGGGCCATCTGCCTGGGTGATCCCATCATCGGGTGAATATCCAAATACTGCGAGGAGATCGTTTTTAACCTCATCGCCTGAACCCAATGTGGTGGCTATGAGTTCAACCCATTGTTCGGTGCGATGTGCCCATATCGTATTAAACTCGATCAAGGTATCATCTTACGTTTTTCTTAAAATCCATGGGAACTATTTGACAAGTCCCTTCGTCTGGGTATCATATCTGTAGCGAATGAAATTCATTCGCGCGTTCAGGAGGCTCCAGATGAAGTTGAGATTTGCGTATCCACATCGCCTGCTTTCCACCATCAGCATTCTAGCCACATTCATCTTGGTGATGGCTTGTTCCGTTACCCAACCTTTTACAAAATCCACGGAAGCTGACCAAACCCTGCCCTTGCATAGCGGGGATGCTTCTGTGGCGACCGGTACCACCCAGCCGACCCCGCCCCCGGATGAAGATGCCGGATTTAGGATAACGCTCAGTGACGGACAACCCCAGCCCCAGACGGCTGAACCCGTAAACGTGGCCGGTGGCGAACCCCTAGGAGATGCGGATCTGGCCCGAGTGCTGGCGCGCCTGCCCGAACTTGGAACCTCCCCCGAAGATCAACTCGAGTTCAATCTCCCTGATGAAGTCCTGCCCCCGCCGCGCCCCGGCGAAACCATCGTTGATGCTTTCCCCCCCGAGGAGAATGCCCAGCCGATGGGTGTGGAGAGTGGCCCGCTGGAAGTGTTGCGCTTTGCTCCCGAAGGCGAAATCCCGATTGCGCCTTTTGTAAATATCACCTTCAATCAGCCGATGGTGCCACTAACCACCCTGGCCAATCTCACCGCCGTAGATGTGCCTGTAGTCGTTGAGCCGCCGCTGCTGGGCACCTGGCGCTGGCTGGGAACCAAGACGCTCAACTTCCAATATGATTCCGAATTAATGGATCGCCTGCCGAAGGCCACCGAGTACACCGTCACCATCCCCGCCGGGACGCAATCGGCTACCGGCGGTGTATTGGCAGAGACGGTGCAATTTTCATTCAGCACCCCGCCGCCGGTTTTGCAGAATTCGTATCCGTATGATGATGCCCAACCGCTGGAGCCGTTGATTTTTGCATCATTCGATCAGCGCATCCAGGCTGTTGCTGTGTTGGAAACGATCAACGTCAGCGCCAATGGCGCGCCGGTTTCCGTGCGCATAGCCACAGAAGAAGAAATTGCTGCCGACGAAATGATTCAATCGTTGATCGAGAATACACTCGAAAGTCGCTGGCTGGTTTTCCGCGCCCTGACGCCGCTGCCTACCGCCGCCCAGATTGATGTGGTCATCGGCCCCGGTACACCCTCCGCAGAGGGGCCGCTGGTGACGCAGGCGGCGCAAAGTTTTGGTTTCCAAACGTATGCTGCGTTGCAAATCGTGGATCATGGCTGTTCGTATTGGAGCGACGAATGTCGCCCGTTGGTGCCCTTCTATATCGAATTCAATAACCCGATTGACGTGGACACTTATACCGAATCGATGCTGCGAATTTCGCCGGAATTGCCCGGCGCTTCGTTGGATGTGATTGGCAGTACCATCACGATTCGCGGCGCTTCGCAGGGGCAAACTACTTACACTGTCACCGTAGATGGAGACATCCGCGATATTTTTGGTCAAAGCCTCGGTGAGGCCGAACAACTCAAATTCCGGGTGGGTTCTGCCGAACCGTTTTTGGTCGGCCCCGATAATCTTTTTGTCACCCTCGACCCATCCATAAGTAATCCAGCTTTATCCCTCTACACGATGAATTACGACCGCCTGAATGTACGTGTGTATGCCGTGCAGCCCAGCGACTGGCCCGCTTTTCTGGCGTATATGCGCCGCTTCAACGAGACCGACCGCCCCGGCGACCCGCCTGGCGAGAAGGTGCGCGACAATGCCGAGCGCATTGAAGCGCCCTCGGATTCGTTAGCGGAAGTCAATATTGACCTCCGTGAATATCTCAACGACGCAGGTGCCGGGCAGTTTATCGTGATCGCTGATCCGCCCAACGGCTTGCTTCAGCAAGATAATTATTGGGAAACCGTTAACGTCTGGGTGCAGGTGACTCAGATTGGCTTGGATGCTTTCGCCGATGCCAGTGATCTGGTGGTGTGGGCCAGTGCCCTGGGCGATGGAAGCCCGCTGGAGGGTGTCAGCATTGGCGCCGCGGGCGTTGATGCGCAGACCGACGCCGAAGGTGTGGCGCGTTTTGCTATTCCCGCTGAAGGCATCGCCTATTTGAGTGCACGCCTGGGCGATGATACCGCCATGCTGCCGCGCTCAAATTATTATTGGGGCGGCGATAGCTGGTCGCCGCGTGCCGTGAATGATGAATTGCGCTGGTTTGTTTTTGATGATCGCCAGATGTACAAACCCGGCGAAGAAGTGCATTTCAAGGGATGGCTGCGGTTGATTGGCGGTGGTCAGAATGGCGATGTGAGTTTGGCGGGGGATGGCGTGACTGCGGTGAGTTACGATATCATCGGGCCGCAAGGCAACGAGATCGGCAACGGCAGCGCCGATGTCAACGCGCTGGGCGGTTTCGATTTCGCCTTTACATTGCCCGAAAACGCCAACTTGGGCTATGCCAATATCCAGTTCAGCGCCTTGGGTAGTTTATCCGGTTCGAACGGGAGTGACTATTATCACAGCATCCAGATTCAAGAGTTCCGCCGCCCCGAGTTTGAAGTGGCGGCCCGTAATGAAAGCGTGGGGCCATACTTCGCCGGAGATGCGGCCATGCTGGCCGTCAGTGCCAGTTATTACGCCGGTGGGCCGCTGCCCAATGCCGAAACCACCTGGTGGGTGACGTCTTCGCCCTCCAACTACTCTCCCCCCAATTGGCCCGATTTTAGCTTTGGCTATTGGACTCCCTGGTGGTGGTGGGGCTGGGATGGCGGATATAGCGACAGTACCACCGAAACCTTCAACGGCCTGACCGATGCCGCCGGGGAACATTTCTTGCGCCTGGAGTTTGGTGAACGCGGAGAACCGCGCCCGTACAGTATTGTGGCGGAAGCCTCGGTGATGGATGTCAACCGTCAGGCCTGGAACAGTTCCACCAGTTTGATGGTGCATCCTGCTGACCTGTATGTGGGTCTGCGCAGTGAGCGTTATTTTGTCGAGCGGGGCACGCCTCTGGAGATCGAGTTGATCGTTACCGATCTCGACGGGAATCCTGCCCCCGGGCGTGCTATCGAAGTGGTTGCCGCTCGCATGCAATGGAAATACATCGATGGCTCCTGGCAAGAACAAGAAGTTGATCCGCAGGAATGTGCGGTGGAATCGGGCTTCGAGCCGGTCGCCTGCACCTTCACCACCGAGATCGGCGGGCGCTACCAGATCACTGCCACGCTCACTGATGATCAAGGTCGCCAGAATCAGAGCCAAATCACGCGCTGGGTCAGCGGTGGCGAGCAGCCGCCCTCCCGCAAAGTCGAGCAAGAAGTCGCCACCCTGATCCCCGACAAGGATAGCTACCAGCCTGGCGATGTGGCTGAAATTCTGGTGCAGTCGCCCTTCAGCCCCGCCGAGGGCTTGCTGACTGTCAGCCGCAGCGGAATACTTTATACCGAGCGATTCGCGCTGGAAGGCGGAAGCGCCACGCTGCAAATCCCCATCGAAGAAGCACACATTCCCAACCTGAATGTTCAGGTGGATCTGGTCGGATCGGCTCCACGCCTGGACGATCAGGGCCAGGCCGTCCCCGATGTGCCGTTGCGCCCGGCCTATGCCAGTGGCACGCTCACGCTGAATATCCCGCCCTTGCAGCGCACCCTTGCGCTTGATGTGACCCTAGCCGAAACTGAACTCGAACCCGGCGGCAGTACCACGCTTTCAGTGATGCTTGCAGATGCCAATGGCGCGCCGGTTCCCAATGCAGAACTCGCGGTTGTCGTTGTTGATGAAGCTATTCTGGCGCTATCCGGCTACCAGATGGCCGACCCGATTGCGATGTTTTATCAGAATCGCTATACCGATTTCGACAGCCTGTACGGACGCGCTAGCATCATTCTGGTGGATCCGGCTGTCTTATCCGATGCTGCCCGAAGCGGTGAAGAGCTGGTGATGGCCACCGTCACCGCCGAGAAAGCTGTCGGTGCCGCCCAGGAGGGCGATGTTGTCTATGAAATGGCTCCTGCGCCGGAGGAAGAAGCCATGGCCGATATGAGCGGCGCTGGCGCGAATGCCGCTCCCATCGCCGTACGCTCCGATTTCAATCCACTGGCAACTTTTGCCCCTACGGTCTACACCGACGCTGAGGGCATGGCGCAGGTGACGATTGACCTGCCCGATAACCTCACCCGCTACCGCGTGATGGTTGTCGCCGTAGATAGCACTGGCAAACAATTCGGCTCTGGTGAAGCGAATGTCACGGCTCGCCTGCCGCTGATGGTGCGCCCCTCCGCGCCGCGTTTCCTCAACTTTGGTGATAGCTTCGAACTGCCCGTCGTATTGCAAAACCAGACTGATGACCCCCTGACCGTGGATGTCGTCGTCCAGGCCGCCAATATCAAACTCACCGACGCCGCGGGCCTGCGCGTCGAAGTCCCCGCCAACGATCGCATCGAAGTGCGCTTCCCCGCCGCCACGGATATGGCGGGCATAGCCACCTTCCAGATTGCGGCCGTTTCCGGTGATTACGCTGACGCTGCCACGGTTG
>CALCSH010000458.1 GCA_937893815.1 uncultured Anaerolineae bacterium
CCATATATTCCGGCGGACATCTCCGTCATCGGCTTTTTGCAGTAGAGTCTATAATATTACTCTGGGTCTCTGGGAATCCCCGTGGTAGTTGTCCAGATTGAGGGGTATAGGGCGTGCTCCGCACGCCTCATACCCTTCAATCCGGGGTTTTTCACGGCAGTTCCTAAAAACCCCTTACTCTTTCTCTGTCAGGGATATTGCGTATTCCAGGATTTGCAGGCCTTCATCGACCTCGGCCTTGCTGATGCTCAATGGCGGAGCAAAGCGAACTGTGCTTTTGCCGCAGCCCAGAGTCACGAGACCATGCTCAAAGGCGTGGTTTTCAACGCGTGTTCGGAAGGCAGCTGCCGGTTCACGGGTGGTTTGATCTTTGACGAAATCAATACCAATCATCAGACCCAGGCCGCGCACCTGACCAATCGATTTATGACGTGCCTGAATTTCTTCCAGGGCATCTTTGGCATATTCGCCAACTTCAGCGGCATTCTGCATATACTCATCTTCGATCAAATCAATCGTTGCCAGTGCGGAGGCGCAGGCCAGCGGGTTACCACCATATGTGTTACCGTGCGCGCCCTCGGGCCAGGTCATCACACTCTTGCGGGCAATTGTTGCGCCGAGCGGTACGCCTGAAGCGATTCCTTTGGCCGAGGTGACAATATCGGGTTCTACACCGAAGTGTTCAATCGCCCACATTTTTCCCGTGCGCCCCATCCCCGCCTGGACTTCATCGTCGATCAGGAGAATTCCGTGCCGGTCGCATAATTTGCGCAACGCGGGGAAGAACCCGGGCGGAGGAACGATATATCCGCCTTCGCCCTGAACTGGCTCAACCAGAATACCAGCAACTTCATCGGCAGGTACCAAACGTCCCAGAATTTGGTCTTCGATATAGCGGATTACCGTTTCGCCATAATCTTCGCCGGGGTGTGAAGCCAAAAGTGGGCGATACGTGTCGGGATAAGGTGCATGAAAAACGCCAGGCATAGACGGGAAAAATCCACTGCGATAGATAGATTTGCTCGCTGTAAAACTCAAAGCACCCATCGTACGCCCGTGAAACGCCCCCAGAAAAGCGATAAACTGGCTGCGTCCTGTGTGGTTACGCGCCAGTTTGACGGCTGCTTCCACGCACTCAGCACCCGAGTTGGATAAAAACACGCCTGCGTCTTCAGAAAATGGTGCGATATCGCTCAGGCGCTCGGACAAATCTGCCCAGGCAGCATGATAAAAATCGGACGAAATATGCAGGAATTTCTCTGCCTGATCCTGAATCGCCTTTACAACTTTTGGATGTGCGTGGCCGGTCCCCACCACGGCAATACCTGAGGCAAAATCAAGAAAACGGTTGCCATCCACGTCCCAAACTTCGGTGCCCTTTCCATGCGACATCACCAGCGGATGCGCTCGAGGGTAGGAAGGCGAAACGTGCTTGCGATCTTGAGCGAGAATTTTCTTGGCTTTTGGTCCAGGGACATTAAGCTTTTGCATTGATAGTGGTCTCCATTCTGATTCTAAGGAACTCAAATAGCGCGGCAATTATAACATCTACGGTATAATTTCGACCGCTATGAGTACACCTTTCGAATTTGAATTGATTGCACAGGATGGGCGCGCCCGCGCGGGCCTGTTTCACACGCCTCACGGCGACATCCCCACCCCGATTTTCGCCCCGGTTGGCACTCAGGCAACAGTAAAATCGCTGACACCTGCGCATCTGAATCAGATTCAGTCCAGCCTGATTCTGGCAAATACTTATCATCTTTACTTGCGACCAGGTGACGAATTGGTTGCCGAGATGGGAGGGTTGCACGCCTTTATGAATTGGTCGCGCCCCATTTTGACCGATTCGGGCGGCTTTCAGGTATTTTCACTGGGAGGCATCAACCAGATCGATGATGAAGGCGTGACCTTCAAGAGTCATGTTGATGGCTCAATGCACCGCCTGACACCCGAACGGTCGATGGCCATTCAAGAAAACCTGGGTGCCGATATCATTATGGCCTTCGATGAGTGCGCCGAGCCATACGACCGCGACTATAATGAAATCGCCATGCAACGCACGCATGCCTGGGCTAGACGCTGCATCAACGCCAAAACGCGAACGGATCAGGCATTATTTGGCATTGTGCAAGGCGGCATTTTCCCCGACTTACGCCAACAATCGGCGGAATTTATCGCCAGCCTGAATTTGCCCGGCAACGCCATCGGTGGACTCTCGGTAGGCGAAACCAAAGTAGAGATGCACACAATTCTGGAGGTAGTAGACGCCGTGCTGCCCGAAGACAAACCACGCTATTTGATGGGTGTTGGCACACCCGATGATCTCGTCAACGGAGTGCTGCGCGGCGTCGATATTTTTGACTGCGTGTTGCCAACGCGGCTGGCGCGTCACAAAGCCGCCTTCAGCGGACGCGGGCGCATCAATATTGGCAAGGCCGAATACGCCCGTGACCCGCGTCCTCTGGTGGAAGACTGCGCTTGCTATACCTGCCAGAATTTCAGCCGTGCCTATTTGCGCCATCTGGTCAGTGTGAAGGAAATGCTGGCATCCACCTTGCTTTCCATCCATAACCTGCACACCCTCATCCATCTGGCCCAGGAAATGCGCCAGGCAATTATTGCCGGTCAATTTGAGCAATTTGCGCAATCCTATTTCGCCCAGTAAAGAAAACCATAGATCGCCGCGCATATTTCCAGTGCTCATCCTATTCATCGACGACACCGTTACTATCCAAACTTATTCACCTGGGGTACTCCATGACTATTCTACAAACCATCATTCTTGGCATCATTCAGGGCATCACCGAATTTCTGCCCATTTCCAGTTCTGGACATCTCGTACTTGCCCCCTACCTGTTCGGTTGGAAAATCGCCCCGCAGGACGCCTTCGCCTTTGACGTGCTCGTACAGGTGGCTACATTGCTGGCTGTATTCGCCTATTTTTGGGGGGATATTTCCAGCATTGCCCGCGCCGTGCTGACTGGCATCTGGAAGAAAACGCCACTGGAAAGCCATGAGGCTCGCATGGGTTGGTACCTGGTACTGGCGACGATCCCCGCCGGGGTAGCGTATCTGCTGTTTAATGATACATTCGAGCGCGCCTTCAGCAGCCCGTTGGCAACAGCTTGCTTTTTACTGGTCACAGCGGCGCTGTTGCTGATTGCCGAAAGAGTCGGCAAACGCAGCCGTTCCTTTGAAGAAATCAACTGGGTGGACGCTTTGGTCGTCGGCCTATTCCAAATTCTAGCAATTTTCCCCGGCGTTTCTCGTTCCGGCTCCACCATCACTGGCGGGATGACGCGCAACCTGCAACGCCCAGCCGCGGCGCGTTTCTCATTCCTGATCTCGATTCCGATCATGCTGGCCGGTGGGCTGATCGGTGTGAAAAACCTGCTCGAGATCCCGCATTTCACCTCCCTGCTGAGTGCCTATTTCGCCGGGTTCGCCGCGGCGGCTTTGGTTGGCTATTTCACCATCCGCTGGCTGCTACAATTCCTGAGCCAGCGTCCGTTGTATGTTTTCGCCATCTACTGCTTTATTTTCGGGCTGCTCAATCTGACTTTGCTACTGTTGTAGAATCCCACAATGGCTACGCACAATTATTTACTACGAAGGAACGAAGGCACAAAGAAAAATTTCTGGTGCCTTTTTGCCATTGTAGCAATTTTCATTTCCTTGCTGGCGTCCTGTTCGGGGATTGAATATGCCGCGCCGCCTACCGCGCCGCATCCGCTTTTGATTAGCATTACACCTGCATTGGGTTGGATAGTCGATGATTTGCACCGTTGCGCTGTGGAAACTCCTGAAATCGCGTTGATCGTCAACGAAGCTCCGGCCTCCGGGCTGGACTTTGAAAGTGCAGAGGCCTACCTGCGGCTGGGTTCTCCCCCCGAAGCGCCGCCACATTTTGCCACCCTGCTGGGCTACGAATCGATTGTCATCATCGCACACCCTGGTATTTCACCATCACAACTAGAAATCATCGACGTAAAAATACACTACACCAGTCTCGATGCTGAATACCAGACATGGGAATATCCTCCCGGCAACGAACTGCGCACAATATTCGATGCTGTCGTCCTGCAAGGTGAGGCGCCTTCCCCGCAAACCAAAATTGCCCCCAACCCAACGGCAATGCTTGAAGCAATTGCATCCAACCCGGGGAGTGTCGGCTACAGCTCCACGCACTGGCTGCAACCTGATGTGCAGTCCGTTGCTCCGGGTGCAGCGTATGCCGACGCGCTGCGACCACCTATCCTGGCGCTCACCACCAGCGAGCCGCAAGGGGCTACACGTCAATTTTTAGCTTGCTTGCAAAATAACTTACCTTGAGATCTTCCCCCATAGATACCAATACGTTGCCTGCGGGAATCCGAGTTTCAGATCTTCATCCCACAGAAATTCCCCTCCGATCAACCAGCCGCTCAAAATCGAATCCAATAGAATCAGCTTTTGAGAGTCTGCAGGCGCGGGCTGCTTACTTTCTTTGAGCAACAATTCAATCCAAACGCGCAAACGAACTTCATGATCATAATAGACTCCATATTCCTGTGGATCACGTTGCAATTCGGTGATATAGTGCCCCCACTGACGCAAGCGCGAACGCAGTTCCCAGGTCGCTTTTTCTTCCCAGGCAACT
>CALCSH010000459.1 GCA_937893815.1 uncultured Anaerolineae bacterium
ATCGACTCTATTACTTGCTTTGCATCTTCCATTGTCAGCAGAAACTATCGGAAACGGTAGCGCCGCATTTTTCGATTTTGAGATAGAGCCGGTACAGAGTTAAAACATAACAGCCCCTTTCGGGGCTGTTATAATTCTGGTGCCAAAGGTGGGAATCGAACCCACACTCCCGGAGGAACACGAGTTTGAGTCGTGCGCGTCTGCCAGTTCCGCCACTTTGGCAAGTGCAGTAATTTTATCTCAGAATTCAAACCGGTCAAGGACAAAAATGAGCAAGGAGGTCAGATGGGGATCATTAATCACTATTCGATGATGTTAAGTGCGATTTTTATAATAGGCCTGACAGCATTTTTTTTGCTGCGGGATGGATACCAGCCCAAGGATGGCGTGATTCTGCTGGTTGTGGCGGTTGCGTTGCTTGGCGGGTGGCTGATTCTGCGCCCTCGGCAGGCGTCTGCCGAGGGGCGGGCACAACTGCAATCCGAATTCGGGCAGGGGCGCGCCGTATTGCTCGAAATGCAATCGCCATTCTGATTGGCCTGCGCCGCGGCGAAACCCATCGTGGATGGGCTAGAAAAAGAATTTCCGGACCGTATGAAAGTTGTTCGTGTAGATGTACAATCTTCCTCTGGGCGTGATATGGCACGAGAATATGGCAGCTTCACGCCTACATTTGTGTTTTTTGACCCTCATGGGGTAGAGTTGTGGCGCACAATCGGCAGCCTGGATGCCGAGAAAGTGAGCCAATCGCTTGCGCCATGAACCATCGCTTGACAATCAGGGCAAACGCGTCGTATCTTTGAACCGCGAAGGCGCAAAGGACGCTAAGAATTAATTGGTAAAGAGCGCAGGGGCCTGAACCGAAACAAATATGAAGGATGTATTTGCCAGTCATTTTTCAAAAATCTGTGATAGTCAAATGAAGATTGAACACCGCGGAGTACGCAGAGATCGCTGAGTAAGAAATGTTTTTCTCGGCGTTCTCTGCGCACTCTGCGGTGTAAATTTCGGCCAAAGATAAATTAGATGCGTTTGCCCTGGCTTGACGACGCCTCAACTTGTCACCTGACTAAATCGCGGTAGAATCACCCCCGTTTGATCGTTCTCTACAGGGACGCACATGCGTGCGTCCCTATTTGTATGTCAGGAAGAAACTATGAAACTCGGAATTATTGGCCTGCCCCAATCGGGCAAAACCACCATCTTCAATGCGCTCACCCGCGGCAACCGCCCGGTCTCGATGAGCGGCGGGCGCTTCGAAGTGCATACCGCTGTCGTTGATGTGCCCGACCCGCGCGTGGATGAACTCTCGAACCTCTTTAACCCCAAGAAAACCACCTACGCCAAAGTTACCTATGCGGATATTGCTGGACTAGAGGGATCCGCCAGTGGAGATATTTCTGGCCCGTTGCTGACTCAGCTGGCTCAGATGGATGGATTCATCCATGTGGCACGCTGCTTCGTCGACCCCAGCGTGCCACATGCCATGGGGGAAGTAGACCCCCAGCGTGATATTGAAGTCATGGAAGGCGAGTTCATGCTCAATGACATGATCCAGGTAGAGCGCAAGCTGGAACGCCTGGCCGAAGATCGCAATCGCAACACCCGCGATAAAATCGAAATCGCCCGCGAAGAAGCCCTCTTCCAGCGCCTGCTGGCGATTCTCTCGGATGACAAACCGCTGCGCGGCATTGAGCTCAACTCCGAGGAGCAGCGAATCATCTCCGGGTATGGTTTCCTCTCGATCAAAGATTTGCTGATTGTGCTCAACCTGGGAGACGAACAATCCACCCCGATGGTAAATTTCCCCTGTGAAAGCTGCTTGATTCCGCTCAAAGGCAGCCTGGAGATGGAGATTGCTCAGTTGCCCCCCGAAGACGCACAAATCTTCATGGAAGAATACCAAATCACCGAGCCGAGTCTGAATCGCATGATCCGCAGTTCGTACGATCTCTTGCAAGTGCAATCCTTCTTCACTGTTGGCGAAGACGAAGTTCGTGCCTGGACAGTGCGCCGCGGGGCGAAAGCTCCCGAAGCGGCAGGTGTGATCCACAGTGATCTGCAAAAAGGTTTCATCCGTGCCGAAGTTGTGCCTTGTGACGACCTGCTGACTCTCGGCGGGATGGCCGAAGCGCGCACCAAGGGAAAATTGCGCCTGGAAGGCAAGGAATACCTCGTGCAAGATGGCGATATACTTCATGTACGGTTTAATATTTAGGGGTCTCTGAGATTTCGCAAGGTAAAGCCCAAATCTGGGGGTGTGGCGGGTGTTTCACA
>CALCSH010000460.1 GCA_937893815.1 uncultured Anaerolineae bacterium
GGTGAGCGTCAGGTAGCGGGCAATCCACGCCTGGGGTTGACGCATAATGTTGGGGGTACCGGCCAAACCTGCGTGGTACACATCTACGAACGGAGATAATTCACCATGTCAACAGAGAAATTTAGTCAAACCGCCTACCAGCAACAGCTCGGCGAGGGCAAGTTGATGGCTTCCCACTGCCCTGCCTGCGATGCCAGTTATTTGCCGCCGCGCCCAATGTGCCCGCAATGTTTTGGCGCACAGATGGAATGGCGCGAGATGCCCACCCGTGGCAAGTTGGCTGCGTTTACGGTTGTACACATCGCCCCCACCGCCATGATCGAAGCCGGTTATGGACGTGATAACCCTTACTGCTCTGGGATAGTCGAACTGAAGAATGGCTTGAAACTCAGCGCACAAATCACCGGGGTTGATGTTTCGCAACCTGAATCGATCAAGATTGGCAGTTCGGTTCAGGCAGAATTTGTTTCGCGTGGAGAAAATGATGATATGCGCGCCTTTTTGATTTTTAAAGTAATTGTGTAAGTTGTAAATGTATAGTTGAATATGGCTATACGTAATTTTTCGGATTGGAAGGGACTGATGCCTCAAATTACTGTCAATTCTATTCAAGTCTACTACGAACTCCATGGAGCGGACGATGCCCCCGTGTTAGTGCTGAATAACGGTCTCATTATGAATGCTGCGTCGAGTTGGATTTTCCAGACCAAGGTACTTTCCAAGCATTATCGCGTGTTGCAATACGATTGCCGCGGACAGGAGCAATCTGATCACCCCGCACCGCCCTACTCCATGGAGCAACATGCCGATGATTTGTTTGCTTTGCTGGCCAAGCTTCATATTGACTATGCGCATATCGCAGGCATCTCTTATGGCGGAGAAGTTGCACAGGCCTTTGCGCTCAAATATCCACAAATAACGCGCAGTCTCATTCTGATAGATACTGTCAGCGAGGTTGGTCCGGAATTGCGGCTGGTAATCGAAAGTTGGGTTGACGCCCTCAAAGCCAACGACGCGACGGCCTTCTTCCATGCCAGTGTGCCCTGGAACTTCTCCCCCGCCTGGATTGCTGCTAACACTGCGATTCTCGAGGATGCCAAACAACGCTACCCCCTACTAGATTTTCCTGCTGTTATCGCCCTCTGCGAAGCGTTTTTCGAGGTCAACTTCACGAGCCGCTTGCAGCAAGTCCATTCGCCGACTTGCATCATCGTTGGTGAATTCGACCTCCTCAAAGGCATTGCCTATGCGCAAATTATCAAGCGCGAGATCCCCCATGCCGAGTTGCATATCCTTAAAGGCGCTGGACACGCTTCGTGCTGGGAGCGCCACGAAGAATTCAACTCGATTGTATTGGGATTCTTAGCCAAACATGTCTAGATGAATTCGTCAGAGGCACGATGCATTTTATGAATTCCTTTTGACCGATGGGTGGGGTGCAAACCAATATAGTACAGCCTTTCGGCTATTTGGCGACATGCTCGCGCCTTGATAACATGCGAATTTCCATTTGTAACCCCTGAGCAACCGTGGCGTGCTAAAATTAGCGTTATTCTGGGGGGATTATGATTGGATTCGTCAACGCAGTAACGGAGCAAGTGTTCCTGGAGATTTTTTTATGCATGCTGCTGATTTACTGAGCAAGCGAGCCGAACTCACTCCTGATCGAGTTGCCCTGGTTGAATTGGAAAGCGGGCAGCGGTATACCTATGCACAGCTCAACCAACGCGCCAACCGGCTGGCTAATTTTATGCAAAACCAACTGGGCGTGCAGACCGGCGACCGGGTTTCGATCCTGGCGAAAAACAGCATTACTTATATTGATCTTTTCTATGGATTGCCCAAAATTGGGGCGATTTTCGCTCCCTTCAACTGGCGTTTAACTGCCCACGAGATCCGCTATATGGTTAATGATCTCGAACCCCGCGTGCTGATCGTTGAATCCGAATTTGCGCCAACACTCGAAGCGATGCGCGGCGAGATACAGGTGGAGCATCTGGTATCCCTGCGCGGCGCGGAAATTGGGAACGCCATCGAGTATGAAACCGGTATCACCGCGGCAGCCAACACCGAGCCAGAACGCCCCACCGGCCTGGATTTGGAATCCCCTTATTGCATCCTCTATACATCGGGCACAACTGGCAACCCCAAAGGCGCCATCATCCCCCACCGGCAGATTCTCTTCAACTGCATCAACACCGTGGTTAGTTGGGGCATCACCGAGGACGATATTTCGCCCGTGTACACCCCCTTGTTTCACGCCGGGGGCCTGTTTGCATTCCTGACGCCAATTCTATACATCGGTGGGCGGATTATTCTGGCCCGCGATTTTGAACCTGAAGAATCGATGCGATGGATTTTGGAGGAGGGCTGCAGCGTGATTCTCGGCGTACCGACGCTCTTCCAAATGTGGATGGATTCGGACTTTTTTGATCAGGCCGATTTCAGCAAGGTGCATTTTTTCATCAGCGGTGGTGCGGCGTGCCCGCCACAATTGATGCAGGTTTGGCGCGAGCGCAAACAGATTATTTTCCGTCAGGGCTATGGACTTACCGAAGTTGGGGCGAACTGCTTCAGCATGACCGATGAGGATTCGGAACCCAAAAGCGGATCAGTGGGCAAGCCAATTTTCCACAGCCAGATGCGGGTTGTGAACCCCGAAACCGGGCAGGGTGCCCCGATTGGCGAAGCGGGCGAACTACTGATTGCCGGACCGCACGTTTGCTCCGGCTACTGGCGCAAGCCCGAAGCTACCGCAAAAACGATTGTCGATGGCTGGTTCCACACGGGCGACATGGCACATAAAGACGCAGATGGCTTTTTCTACATTGACGGGCGCTATAAAGATATGATCAAAAGCGGCGGCGAAAATATCTATGCCGCGGAAGTGGAAGCGGTGTACCGTGAACATCCCGCCGTACAAGATGCTGCCCTGATCGGCAAAGCGCACGAAAAATGGGGCGAGGTCGGTTTAATGATCGTCGTCCTGGAAAATGGCGGTACTACTAGCGAAGCCGAATTGAAAGAGTTTTGTCGCAGCAAGCTGGCGCGTTTTAAAATTCCGAAGGAAGTTATTTTTGCCGAGAGCCTGCCCTACAGCGCCTACGGTAAAGTCGAAAAAACTAAATTGCGTGAGAGGTATTTAGACGCATAGGTTGAGGTGAGATATGGATATTCCGATTATGGATGGTATTACCGCAGAAATCATTACCAGCAACCGCATTCGCACGCGGGTACTTTTCAGCGGTCCGAAGGACGGCATACCGGTTCTCTTCCTGCACGGCAACGTCTCATCGGCTACCTGGTGGGAAGAAACTCTGCTCGCCCTCCCGGCGGGTTTTCGCGGCATTGCACCAGACCAGCGCGGCTTTGGCGATGCCGACCCACAAGCCAAAATTGACGCCCAGCGCGGCATGGGTGATCTCGCCGATGACGCTTTTGCTTTAATGGATTATTTTGGCTATGCGCAAACACACATCGTCGGCAACTCGTTGGGGGGAATGGTCATCTGGCGCATGTTGATGCGAAATCCGGCGCGCCTGTTGAGTGTGACACTGGCGGACCCGGGATCACCCTATGGATTTGGCGCCACGCGCGATGCAGCGGGAACACCTACTACGCCTGATTTTGCCGGTTCCGGCGGCGGGCTGACCAACCCGGAGTTGGTACGACGCATCCTCGATGGGGATATGTCCATGGAGAGTCCATTCTCGCCACGCGCCGCTTTACGCACGCTGCTCCTCAAGCCACCTTTCGTTGCCCCGCGCGAGGACGAACTCGTCCAATCGATGCTTGCCACGCATATCGGTGAGCAAGATGTGCCCGGCGACGCGGTACATTCGCTAAACTGGCCGCATATGGTTCCAGGAATTTGGGGGGCAACCAATGCCACATCGCCCAAATACGCCGGTGATATTTCCAAAATCGTCGAATGCGACCCCAAGCCACCGATCCTATGGATTCGCGGCAGTCACGATCTGGTCGTATCCGATACGGCCGCCTCCGATCCAGGCTTTCTTGGTCGGGCCGGTTTTCTTCCGGGTTGGCCTGGGGAAGATGCTTACCCCCCACAGCCGATGGTAGCTCAAACCCGCACAGTTCTCGATCATTACGCCGCCGCAGGCGGTAGCTATAAAGAAATAATCATCGATGATGCCGGTCATGTGCCGTTCATCGAAAAACCAGACGCGTTTAATGCAGAATTTCACCCTCATATCCAATAATTTTTTAGGTGTCTGAAGGAGGTGATGCGCAAATTCCCTAAATCTTACTAGTACCACAACTCTATTCACGTCTAGATTTTAACTTGTCAAGGAGAGAAGACAAATGTCTAAAAAATTAATTTATATTCTGGTGCTGATCGTCTTGGTGGTTCCCACCCTGCTGACAGCCTGCCAACCGGCGCCGGTGGAAGAACCGGCTGCCGAAGAACCGGCTGTCGAAGAGCCAGCCGCCACAGAAGAAATGGCCGCCGAAGAGC
>CALCSH010000461.1 GCA_937893815.1 uncultured Anaerolineae bacterium
CCCCCATATATTCCGGCGGGAACACCTGCACGGTAGTTTTTTCAGTGGAGTCATACGTAGTGATCAAAAGTAGAGAAAATATGGCTAAAGATATTCAAAAAACGAAACCACCCGTGGAACGAGTTTTTTTGGTGGGTGTGGAACTAAACGACCGGGAAAACTTGCTTTCGCTGGACGATTCGCTGCGCGAATTGGAGTTGCTTGCTAAAACAGCCGGGCTGGCCGTGGTGGGAATGGATACGCAAAAACGCGCCCAGCCGCATCCCAAAACTTTCGTCGGCGCAGGAAAGGCGGATGAAATCAAGATGCTGGCGGAAGAACTCCATGCGCAGGTGATTCTCTTCGACGACGAGTTATCGCCGCGCCATCAGCGCGAGTTGGAAAAACTCTTTGGGGATGAATTTCGTGTCATCGACCGCACGGCGCTTATCCTGGATATTTTTGCTCAACATGCCAGCACGCGTGAAGGCGCACTGCAAGTCGAATTGGCACAGTATGAATATCGCTTGCCGCGCCTCACCCGTGCCTGGACGCATCTTGCGCGTCAGGCAGGCGGTGGTGCGGGGCGAACCGGCAGTGCTGGTGGTGTTGGTTTGCGTGGCCCTGGGGAAACCCAGCTCGAAGTGGACCGCCGCGATATCCGTCGTCGTATCAGCCATTTGCGTGATGAACTTGATAAAGTGCGCGCCCATCGCCAGCGACATCGCGCCCAGCGCAAGCGCTCGCGCATTCCGATTGTAGCTCTGGTTGGTTATACCAACGCCGGGAAGTCAACTCTGCTCAACGGTTTGGCGGCATCCGATGTCTATGTGGCCGATCAACTCTTTGCCACCCTCGACCCCACCACGCGCCGCGTCGAACTCCCGGATGGCACGCCCGTCCTTTTTACCGACACCGTTGGATTCATCCAAAAACTACCGACGATGCTGGTGGCGTCCTTCCGTGCGACACTTGAAGAAATCGCCGAGGCCGATTTGCTATTGCATGTGCTCGACATCACGCACCCCAATGTTTATGCTCAGGCCGAGGCTGTAGTACAAACCCTCAAGGAAATCGATGCTGACCATATCCCCACGCTGACGGCGCTCAATAAAATTGACCGCCTCGATGATCCAGGCTCAGCGCGCCTGGCGTTAGATGCCTTTCCGGATGCGGTGGCCATCTCTGCATTGCAGCATGAAGGCATCAGCGATTTGTTGAACGCAGTGCAGCAACAACTATTTGAACTTTACGCTACTCTAGATGTGTTGCTGCCCTATAGCGAGGGGAAGTTAATTTCCTTGTTTCACAGTCAGGGCGATGTAGAGCTTGTGGAACATACCCATCAGGGCGTGCATATTCGCGGTCGGCTGCCCGGCCGCTATGTGGCCCAATTCCAGGCCTTTGTTCCTCAACCAGCCGGTGAAGATATTCAGGAGCTTGAAATCTGATGTCAGCATTCAACCGTTTTCTCGATCGATTGTCGGAATATCTCTCCCAGCGCAAAGGCCTGCTCCCATTGGTGGGTATTCTCCTGGTGGTACTCAATCTGGTGGTGAAATTTCTTTTGCGGGAAAGCTGGCTCGCTGAAAGTGACCTGTTTCTACACTTTGGGGTGATCCTGGCAATTTTTGGATTTTTGTTGGCCTGGGCGTTATAACGATATTGTTTGCTTTGAAGCCATTACAAAAAACAGCGAGACTCGATCGAGTCTCGCTGTTTTTTTAGTTGAAAATTCTAGGACATCGTTAGGTGACTGGTATCGTTCGCAGGTGGGCTATCGATCATGAATCACCGGTCCGGCCGCGCGAACTTTTTGGGGGGCATCGTCGGCAAATTTCTTGAAATTCTCGATGAAACGGGCAGCAAGCTGGCGATATTTATCATGATAGGCGGCTTTGCTTGGCCAGGATTTACTAGGATAGAGTACGTCTTCAGGCACACCGGGGCAGCTTTTCGGCACCTGAAAGCCGAAAACCGGCTCGGTGTAATAGTCCACGTTTTGTAGATCGCCGTTGAGGGCTGCGGTCAGCATGGCGCGTGTGTAGCGGATGCTGATTCGCTTGCCTACGCCATAAGCTCCCCCGACCCAACCCGTATTCAGCAGCCAGGCTGTGGCCCCGTAACGTTCCATTTTGCGTGCCAGAAGCTCGGCGTAGCGGGCGGGGTGATGCACCATAAACGGCGCACCGAAACAAGCGCTGAAAGTTATCTCCGGTTCTTCGCCCAGGCCCACCTCTGTGCCGCCGACTTTGGATGTATAGCCAGAGATAAAGTGGTACATGGCTTGTTCCGGGGTCAGACGGGCAATCGGCGGCATCACGCCGGAGGCATCGCAGGTTAGCATGAAAATATTCTTGGGGTGCGCGCCGAGTCCGCTGGGCAGGGCGTTGTCGATAAAGTGGATTGGATAGGAGGCGCGGGTGTTTTCGGTCAGCTCATCATCGTCTAGATCAATCCGGCGCGTCACCGGGTCGAAGATCACGTTTTCGAGTACTGTGCCAAAGCGCTGGGTGCAGGCGTAAATTTGGGGTTCGGCGCTCGAAGACAGTTGAATCACTTTTGCATAGCAGCCACCCTCGAAGTTGAAAACGCCTTCATCGCTCCAGCCATGTTCGTCATCTCCAATCAGCTTGCGGTTGGGGTCTGCCGAAAGGCTGGTTTTCCCCGTCCCCGACAAACCAAAGAAAAGCGCCACATCTTCATCATCCCCCTGATTGGCCGAGCAGTGCATGGTCATCACGCCCTCTTTGGGCAGCAGGTAGTTCAGCACGGTGAAGATCGATTTCTTGATCTCGCCGCCATAGGCCGAGCCGCCGATGATGGCGAGTTGTTGCTCGAAATTTATGGCAATGAAGGTCTCGGAGCGGGTTCCATCCACGGGCGGGAAGGCCTTGAAAGAGGGCAGCGCCACTACGGTAAATTGCGGCACATGCGTGCGGTATTCTTCTGCGCTCTGCGGCAAAATGAACATATTGCGGGCAAACAGGCTGTGCCAGGCGAATTCGGTAATCACGCGGATCGGGATGCGGTAGTCGGGGTGCGCTCCGGCGTAGCAATCTTGCACGAAGAGATCGCGTCCCTGCACAAAGCCTTGCAGCCGGGTGAAAAGCTCGTCGAATTTCTCGCGCCCGTAAGGGCGGTTATACTCCCCCCACCAGATGTCATTTTCAGTGGAGGCTTCGCGCACCACAAATTTATCCTGCGCGGCGCGGGCGGTGTGCTTGCCGGAGGGCACAATCATCGCCCCATTGTGCGAGATATGCCCCTCGCCGCGAAAGACAATCTCTTCGTAGAGCGCCTCGCTGGGCAAATTCCAGTAGGCCAGGCGTAAATTGGTAAAGCCGTGATTGCTGAGGCTGTAGTCGCCTTTGAGGGCATGGGCCTGGGCTTCGGCAGGGGTGCGGATGTTGAGAAGATTATTCATGTATGCGCTCCAAGTGACGGGA
This sequence comes from uncultured Anaerolineae bacterium, assembly GCA_937893815.1. Lineage (GTDB taxonomy): Bacteria > Chloroflexota > Anaerolineae > Anaerolineales > UBA11858 > NIOZ-UU35. Next base: position 3,429 of record CALCSH010000461.1, read on the forward strand.
GACGGGGGACGGGGGACGGGAGACGGGGGAATATCTTTCCGTCTTCTGTCTTCCGTCTCCAGTCTTTTTACATCCAATCGCGAATTAATTTTCGGTCGCCGATATAGATTTCATTCGGGGCTGTGGG
>CALCSH010000462.1 GCA_937893815.1 uncultured Anaerolineae bacterium
AACTCTGCGCTCTCCGCGTTCTCGGCGGTGAAGGGTTTTTGCAGTAGAGTCATCTCTTGGAAATGTTGTGGACGAACGCGATTTCCGACATTCCTTATGGCAATTCGCAAAGCGCCTTTTTGGCGAAAGTGACCAGCAATGAAAAAACTGCCCGCACTTGTCATCGAAGACGATAAAAATTTAGCACTGGCGTTTGGCGAGGCTATTCAGGAAGCAAGTTATGACGTCGAGATCATCCATGATGGGCAAATCGCATTGGAACGTCTGGATGAAATTGTGCCTGCGATTGTAATATTGGATCTTCACATTCCAAATGTCAAAGGCGTTGATATCCTGGATTATATTCGCGAGAACGAACGCCTGGCAGATGTCCGCGTGATTGTGGCTACAGCAGATAGCCGCCTTGCGAATGAGCTGCACGGTATTGCCGATCTGGTTTTGCTCAAACCCGTAGGTTATAAGCAACTTAAAAATCTGGCGGAGCGCTTACGCCCAATCTAACGCTCTGCGCATCCGTATATAATTTTGCCATCCCAAGAACTTCGGGATGGCTTTTCTTTTTCTGGGGGCTCTGGGAATTCCCGTGGTAAGTATCCGTATTTGGGGGTGTGAAGCGGGCGAAGCTCGCTTCACACCCCCAAATACAGGGTTTCTCAAGGCAGTTCCCAAAGGGCCTCATTTTCTGGGCTTTGATCGCAAACTAAGCTATGCTACAATCAAACAGTAAATGCCGATTTCAGAGGAAATAATGGTCAACTATTCCAAAAAATCATTGCGTGTGCTGTTCTTTCTGGGGATATTTTTGCTGAGCGGATGCGTATGGCCCCTGACAACAACCACCCAAAACCCAGATGCCGATTCCAGCATCGCTTCGATTGTGATTGCTGATGCGCAAGCCGCTCGAGATGCAGGCATGTTGTATATTCGCGATCACTATGGCTTATACGTTCCTCCGGCTGGGTCGGCATGGATCGAGCAGAATATTACCCCCGAGGGTGTCGTCGGAACATCCGCATTTCAGTTTAACATCGATCATTGGGTGGTGAATATCATATATCCAATGGTAAATCCTGCAGAACTCATTTTCTCGATTAGTGTCCACAACCCAACGACTGGATTCACATGGGAGGGCCAGGTCGATGCGTTCGGTATAGTGATTGAAACCGCCCGACCGAATGATGCTAATCGCGCCACAAAAAGCCCAACCCCAACCACCAGCGTTACACCCAGCGCGGTTTCTTCCACACAGATATTTAGCGACAGCACCTACCGTTTTTCGGTGCAATATCCCAGCGATTGGGCGCTGACCATCTCCCCGGCTGGCTATGTCACCAGCAGCGGTGGATTCGCGGCGAAATCCATCAATCTTACGAAAGATGGCTATACGCTCAAAATTCAGTACAAGTTCCTGTGGGAAAAAACGGAGTTAGGCGAATCCCTGCCATCAGGTACCTTGGAAGTGCGCGGACCGGCTACCCTGCTTGGTCGCCAAATTCCACAACAAGTGATCGTCGATCAAGGGCAAGACAAAGTTTCCTTTTATGGTGACAGCATCGATGATATTTCCTACCACATTCGCCTGGAAACTCAAGCGGATTCCCTTCCCGCCGAAATTCAACAAATTGCAGCGCAGATCGTCTCCACCATCACACGCACTGGCCCAATCGTCTCCTCACCCACCCCAACCCTGACTCCGTCGATCACTGTCACTCCGTCCCCAACATCCAAATTGGATGCCAGTAAATCAGGAGTCGGTTCCAATTCAACTGTCTCCGAAGACTGCAATCTCGCCAACTTTATCAGCCACGTCACCATCCCCGAAGGTGCGGCGGTTCCCGCGGGCGCACGTTTCATCAAAACCTGGCGCGTGCAAAATGTCGGTACCTGCACCTGGACAACGGCCTATTCCCTGCAATACTCGTATGGGGATGCTGTGGATGGCGACGAAAAGGTGCCCTTCCCGGAGGAAGTGCCCCCGGGTGCGGCGATGGATATTTCTGTCGTACTCACCGCCCCGGACAAAGAGGGCGAATACGATAATTATTGGGTGTTCTACGATAATTATGGTTTCTGGTTTGGTACCGGTGCTGCGAAACGCGGCACACTACCGCTGATCATCAATATAATCAAACCGAATTACAACTTCGCCTATGATTTCGCATCCAATTACTGCGATGCTACCTGGAAAAACAGAGATATGACCGAAAACCCGGTCACTGGCTATGTGCTCGATTGCCCTGGCGAAATTGGCAACCCAGATGGTTTCGTTGCGCTGCTTGCCAACCCGGCCATGGAACACCGCACGGATGATGAAATTACCCTCTGGGTTCATCCCAACGAGGCGCGCTACGGCTGGATTCAAGGCACCTATCCCAAATATACCGTCCAGAACGGCGACCATTTCAAAGCCATGATCGGTTGCATGGCCAATAATCAGGGCTGTAGCCTGGATTTCGAGTTGTATTATAAAGATTCCGGCGGAACCTTACGTAACCTCGGTGAATGGTTTGAAGATTATAACGAGCAAGCCACCAGCATTAATCTCGATCTATCAGCTTTGGCTGGACAAGAAGTGCGCTTTGTACTTAGAACGGTTGCCCTGACGAAAAATACCTCCGTAGCTCAGGGATTTTGGTTTGTACCGCGTATTGAACGATCGGCTGTTGCTGCAACCGCTACACCAGCGGGCACACAAACACCTACGCCGACACCTACGCCGACACCTTCGCCGACAGCCTCCCCCAGCGAAACGCCATCCCTGACTCCATCGGAAACCAACACGCCATAGCCCGCTAGATTGATCACTCAACACCTATGTCAAAACTTACACCGCAGCCGCTAAAATTTCGCTGGGGGCTTTACGGCCTGCTATCTAGTCTTGCCATCGTTTCATTCGGTCTACTGCTTCAGAGTATCCTGGATATCCGCTACGCCCGTCAATGGATGCTACAAGCCGCTGTGGTGCTCACCTTGCAGGTGATTTCCCTTTGGCGATTGCTCCCCCAAAACTACCGCAAAGAAGAAAATCAAATTCTGCCGCGTTTCGGTCCTGGCAACGCTCTCAGCCTTATGCGCGGCACGCTCATCGCTCTGCTGGCCGGATTCGTGCTAATTCCCGATCTCCCAGGGGTTTGGGCCTGGCTGCCCTTCGCCCTTTATATTCTCTCCGATATCAGCGATTTTCTCGACGGTTTCGCCGCCCGCATTAGCAATATGGTCACGCAGTTGGGCACAAATCTCGATATGAACAACGACTCGCTGGGCGTTCTGGTCGTGACGGTGTTGGTCTTCCAATTTGGTCGCGTGCCCTGGTGGTATTTGCCGTTCGGCTTCGCCCGGTATATTTATCTCTTTGCTCTTCATCGCCATGCAAAGCGCGGCCTGCCGATCTACCCATTACGGCCTAGCCACATACGACGCTGGTTTGCAGGGGTGCAAATGGGCTTCATCAGCGTAATGCTCACCCCGCTGGTCAGACCCCCGGCCACACTATATGCCGCCACACTCTTTTTAATTCCTTTTGTGGGAATATTCATCTATGACTACTGGCAAGTCACCGGCAAACTTGACGCCTGGAACGTTAATTGGGAGAAAATTCAGGGAGGACTGCTCAACCGGATGCCGCTCATCTTGCGGGGGTTAGCCCTGCTCCTGTATGTGAACTACGCACTGGGCCTGGGGTTGCCCCTCCCCCTTGGAGCCGATACCGCCTCCGCGGCGCTATCAGCTCCAACAAGCCTGCTCCAGGGCTGGAATCTGTTGCTCGGCATTTTGCTCGCTTTGGGAATTTTAGGCCGCCTCACCCCTATCACAGCCCTGATCGCCGCCGGAATCCGTCTGCAAGCCACCCCACTGCTACTGGGCGACTTTCTGCTCATCTTTGCTCTGATCTACCTGCTGTTTAGCGGCAGCGGACAGTGGGCATTGTGGAGTCCCGAAGATTGGTTGATCTACAATCGCATTGGTAAACCCAAACAAGCTGCATGAAAAAATCCTGGAAAGTGGTGTTTTGGCTGTTGGCGCTAGCACTAATTGGCTATACGCTCTCGATTGTCCCGCTGGATGATGTTGGGGATACGCTTGGCAGCCTAAAACCCATCCAGATCGCGCTGCTGGTGCTGCTCAACGCTGCCATCATCTCGCTGTTTGCACTGCGCTGGTGGGTATTGTTACGCACACAAGGCTACCGCGTTCCATTTCGGGCAGCAATCCGCTACCGGCTGGTGGCTTTTGGAGTCAGTTATTTCACACCGGGGCCACAATTTGGTGGCGAGCCGCTGCAAGTCTATTTTTTACACCACAATCACGCCATCCCCACCACGGACGCGGTAGCCTCCCTCAGCCTTGACAAGCTGCTCGAACTGCTATCCAACTTCACTTTTCTGGCCTTTGGGGTGATTATGATTACCTCGCGCGGCCTCCTCAATTTCGCCGAAAACATCTTTCTTTCCGTCGTAGTTCTTGCACTGGCGACGTTGCCCTGGTTGTACCTGATGGGCCTAACTCAAAATATCAAACCCTTTAGCAAACTCGCTCGCGGGAGTGCACGTAAATTTCCAAAAAGCGTCCGTTTTGCGACCGCCGTACAGCACAGTGAGACCCAAATGTCCGATTTTTGCCGCCGACATCCCGTTAAAATTATGGGGTTGATGCTGTTATCCGGGGTGGTGTGGGCAGCGCTGGTTTTCGAATATTGGCTGATGCTCTATTTTCTCGGTACGCAACTTAACCTGTGGCATACGCTAGTTTTCATTACTGCGGCAAGGTTGGCATTTTTAGCACCATTACCCGGTGGATTGGGGTCGCTCGAAATCAGTCAGGTGTTGGCTGCCCAAACGCTTGGATTGAGCACCAGCCTGGGGGTCAGTATCGGTCTGCTCATCCGTTTGCGCGATATTAGTTTTGGGTTACTGGGGTTGCTGTGGGGCGGAATTCGTATGGGAATGCCGATAAGACACAGCTGAATCTTGTTATAATCCTGTGCGGAGGTAATTTCATGAGTGATCAAAGTGTGTACGTTGACCAAATTGTCTGCGCTCGCATTCCGACCAACTGGGGTGAATTTCGACTTTGTCTATACCAAAATGACAAAGACGAAAAAGAGCACCTGGCTTTCTTGTTTGGCGATGTGGAATGCCAGGAAAACGCACTCGTGCGCGTACATTCCGAGTGTTTTACTGGCGATGTTCTCGGCTCTACCCGTTGCGATTGCGGCGAACAATTGGAAGCTTCGATTGTCGCAATTGCCGAAAATGGCAGCGGCGCATTGATTTATTTACATCAAGAGGGCCGTGGCATTGGCCTGCTGGAGAAATTGCGCGCCTACAATCTGCAAGATATTGGCTACGATACCGTGGAGGCCAACCTGGCGCTCGGGCATCAGGCCGATCTACGAGATTATTCGGTTGCCGCCGAAATCATCCGAAATCTGGGCATTAAATCGATTCGCCTGATTACCAATAATCCTGCCAAAATCGAAGACCTGACACAACATGGAATCGTTGTCACGGAACGCGTGAGCATTGAGCCGACTATTAAACCTGATAATCTCGAATATCTGCGCACCAAAGTCACCCGTATGAGACACATGCTCAATATGCCCGAATTGATCTCGACCACACAGCATGAAGGCGATTGATGATTTTCTGGCACAAGCGGAACGCGAACACAATTCCGGCGATCTTCCACTGGTAACGCTAGCCTATGCCCAAAGCCTCGACGGCTCTCTGGCACTGCGCCGCGGTGAACCCATTAACCTGAGCAGCGAATCCGCCTATGCCCTGACGCACCACCTGCGCGCCTGGCACGATGCACTCCTGGTGGGTATCGGCACCGTGCTCTCCGATGATCCCCAGCTCACCGTGCGCTTTGTGGATGGCGAAGACCCCCAACCTGTAATTCTCGATACCCATCTCCGTTTGCCCGCAAAAACTCGCCTCCATGCCCATCCGATACCGGCCTGGGTTTTCTGTGCTCCCAACGCGCCGACCAGTTCAAGTGGAGCGAACTACCGCACTTTTCCAACCCCCTTTGATAAGAATAATCGGCTGGATTTACGACACATTCTTGGCACCTTGCACGCCAACGGCATCCGCCGCCTGATGGTCGAGGGCGGCGCGGGCATCATCGAAAGTTTCCTGCGCGCTGGCTTGGTGAATACCGCTATACTGACGATCGCACCGGCCTGGGTAGGTGGTTTAAAAAGTGCAGCAACTCCGCTCGGAAATGGCAAGTGTGTGCAGGATTACCCTCACTTACAATCTGTTCATAGCGCCCAACTTGAAGAAAATATCATTGTTTGGGGATACTTAAAAAACTAGAGCTTTTTCTCAAACGAAGAGAAATGAAACACAGTTTACGGATAAACACAGAATTTTTCTGATAGTTAATTGAGACTCCACTGAAAAAACTACCGTGCAGGTGTTCCCGCCGGAATATATGGGGGT
>CALCSH010000463.1 GCA_937893815.1 uncultured Anaerolineae bacterium
GATTGGCGCTTCCCAGATGCAGCCTCCGTCTTCGGTCTCGGTGACGGTTTCCAGGGGATGCCAGGTACTCTCGCGCAAGCGGCGTGTCGCGCTACCGGGGGCAAATTTCAGGCGCACAATCTCGGGTTCAGCCTCCCGGCTCCAGATGCCCCAGGCGTGTTTGAGCAGTGTATCTTCATCGAAATCTTCGGGGAGAGTGAACTGCCCCGTAGCCAGTGAGGCCTGCTCCATGCGTTTGATCTGGAAGGGCACAATATTTTTGATGACATCACTCTGGGCAACCACATACACGCTGTCGCTCCAGAGGGAAGGCTCAATCAGGTAGGGTTGGATATGGTGGATTGTCGTGGATCGGGCGCTCAGACCGCGGTAGTGAATTCTGACGGGGATTCGCTCGACCCAGCCGCGGGCGATGGTTTCGAATATCGCCACCCGCTCCGGGTATACCTTTTGCGCCAGGACTTTATCGGCGGCCTTGACCAGGCGGTCGGTCATCGGCTGGCGCAGCGTCCCGGATAATTTTTCTAAAGCGCTGGCGGCGTGCAGACCCGCAATCTGGCTGTGCTGCGAGGCGCGTCGTGATGCCAGATACAGGCTCAACGATTCGTACAGATTGACCCGGATATTGGAAAGATAGCGCGTGCGGTCAATTTTCCAGCGGCCTGTGTCATCCTGAATAATAAAATAATCGGGTGTGAGTTCTATGCGATAGCGATACGCGGTTGTACGGTCTACGCCCAAGCGGGTTGCCATCTCTGCATCGCTGTAGGCGCGCTGGAGGTAAAGTCGTTCCATTTCAACCAGACATTCGGCTTTATTCATGCTGCGGCTCATGGATTTCTCCTATACGAAAAGCAAATCCGTTTTGGATATACCATAGCACACCTGGGGGGTGAATTCTGCAACAATTCAGAAAACTCATTGACTATCAGGATGGTGGCTGTTTTTCGAAGGGCCATAATCTGCCTTTCTCGTCTTCGCAAAGCAAATAACCGCAATCTTCTAATGCGGGCAAGGCGCGTGTGACCTGAGATCGCTGCGCTCCCAATAAACGGGCAATGCTCCCGGGTTTTCGCCCCGGGTTTTTCGTAACCGTATGATAAATCTCTTCCAGTCGATTGATCTGATGTTTGCGCCCCATGACGCACCTCCGTACAGTTGAATTTCCCCAACTATACGTGGTGCATGTTGCAAGTACTGCAACAATAACGCGTGGATATTCGATAAGTTTTGAGTTGATGGGGCCTTGATCACGATCCCCTGCCTTTATAGAATGATACGAAAAGTATCCGTGCTGTTGATTCCCGCTAACATATTTCTTCACTCGCCAAGTTGTGTCTGGGCAAGAGAATTTCTCCATCAAAAGTATATCACGGCGTTAACGCACTCAGTTCGTTCGATGACAAATTGTCATTCTTTGAGCAAGATGAAAGGATGATGCCGCGAATACAGGAATGCCCGCCCGCGCTTCCCCACCTGGACAATCTCACCCATCTCCCGCAGACAGAAAGCCATTTTTTGTGCCAAACGACGCGGGGCATTCAGAGCCTGTGCCAAATCCAGGGTGGTGAATTCATCGGGTAATGCCACGGGCAGCAAGGCGCTCAGGTCCGATGGTTTTTCAAAGACATGCTGTGCGGTTACTTCCAAAAACCGCCGTTCGACCGTCACCCAGCCTGCGTTGTGTCTACATTTTTTGCTCGCAAAGCGGCGCACTTCTTCCTCGTGAATCAGCACCACTTCCAGGGAGAAGTTATCTTCCAACAGCAATTGAGGAAAACTCACCAGTTCACTAAATACCGCTTCTAAACGCCCGCGTTTGGGCGACTTGCGCCGCTGGGGTTGAGCGCTGTCTTGTTGGGGCAGCTTGAGAATCCACTTTTCCGCCGCGATGGGGTAAATCAACCGCACCGGGTAGTGCGCTACCAGCTTACTCAATTTGCGTTTGATGCTGGAAAAATTACCAGTCTGGATTTCGATCAGTAGTTCCCCCTGAACCAGGTCAATTACATAGCCATCCACAGGGACTTCCACCCGATCGCCTGGCCGGACGTACCAGGCTTTGAGCGCAGCGTGCAAGGGTTGTTCGTTCAACTCACCGATAAGATTCATATGGGATTATTCATCTGTCCAACGAGAGGACACCATAGGCATCACGCGCCATCCCCGTGCCTCAGCCACCCGGCGCAACCCGGCATCTGGATAGGCGGCAACTGGCTGCGCACTCATCTCCATCATTGGTAGATCCGAGAGCGTGTCCCCATAAGCGGCAGTAATCTGCGCATTTGGGAAGTTGGCGCCCACTTGTTTAACTTTGTGCTGATAGGCGTTGATGGGTAGATTCATCCCATCCAGCCTGTCATCCTCAAAGTGAAGTGGCGTTCCGATAGCACTAGCGTTCATTTTGCGGGCAAAGGCTTCCACAATCGGCTGATAAGCGCTGGAAACCACCACGATCTGCACACCGGAAAGACGCTTTTTCTCCAGTTCCAGGAGTACGTCGGGGCGGACTCTGGGCCACATTTCATCGAAAACAACGAACTCCGCCAAAGCATTGACTTCGCAGGGCCGAAAGCCGCGCAGCAACTTGATCTCGGCTTTCATCCAGGCCGTCATTGTTTTCTGACGGTCAAGCAGGCCCAACTTCATCAGCGGGAAACGCGGTAGGAATCGAGCAAAAAACAGATTATACGCCAGGGGGCTGTAATGCTGCTGGTAGAAGCGGCGCAACCCGCGCCAGCTTGCGCCTGTGGTGAGGGTGCCTTCAAGGTCAGTGAGAATTAGTTTCATGATTGCCCTTGGGTCTGTGTGCAATGCCACCTAAAAAATACGCCACCCAGAGTAAGGGGGGTACCCTGGGCAGCGCATTTATAGTATGGCACAATTTTCGCAAATTTCAATAGGGTAATTTTCGCGTTTTCGCCGGGCATCAATTTGTCAAAGGTTTTCTTTATCCGGTTCGTAAGGTGAAAGTTATTCTGAACTGCAAGGTAAAAGGCGTTGGCCTACGGAGAGGCCACACGCGCTTGCCACGCAGCCCCGCAGGGGGCAAGAGGCAGTCAGAAGTGACTGCCGGTAGGCGGGCGCAAGGCCATGAGGCCATCGCGTCGAGCCGCAGGGCGTAGTGCCTGTTCGAGGCCTGGAGAGGCCACCGGCCTACTTATGCGAGAGATAATCCAAATCCAGTGGGCTGTCATCCAGACTGCTCGTAGAAATGTCCAGAAAATCTACGAACTTGATCTCAATCACGATTTCCTGGCACGCCCCATTCCGAAAGTGCTTCAGCGGCCCTCGAATGACAACGCGGGGGAGCGTTTTGCTTTTGCCAAGCCCTCTCGCAGCGAGTCTTCCCTCGTCCTGCCGGATTTTGTCCAAAAATGCCACCATTGGCCCGCCCGCCAAAATCACACGATAACCGAGCGAGAGATGCCGGGGTGTAATCTTGTCAATTATTGGCGGTCGCTTGGTCAGCAAGATACAACTCAGCGCCTTCTGTTCGCCCTTGCCGTTCATGGGGACGCTCACCACGCTTTCCACGTATATCCAGCCGGAAAGCTGCGCCGAATTACCGCCATCCTCGCCTGAAACCGCATAAATATTCAACACCACATCTCACCATCCAATCCATACCAATCCAAATCCTGCGTAGTATTTACCACAGATTCGTCAAATACGGAGTGCCTAGCGCAAAAGTGTATAGCAAAATGCAATGATTTGTGATAATCACGCAACTATTTATTCATTTTACAGCGAATAGAGCAACGAGCAGCATATCAGGCAGATGGGGATTATTACAGCTAATGCCAGTATCTTGAATAGGCTCATCGGTTCTCTTGGAGTCGGTTGTGGTGGAGGTTGCGGTTTCGGCACATACCGCGTCCGCACCAATGGCTTGTACCTGGCCGGGCCAGGATCGGGGCGTGATCCTAATGGTCTGCGGTTATTCATCGGCAGTCGTTTGTCCTGCTGCAATCGTGACAGCCTGGCCGGTCTGCGGCGTTGGGCTTGTCACAAAATCACCCCGTAACCACCCATCAAGAGCGGAACGAGAAATACGCCAGCTACCG
>CALCSH010000464.1 GCA_937893815.1 uncultured Anaerolineae bacterium
GGCCATATGAAGTGGGATTATGATTATTCGATCGGCGAACTCAAACCTGATATGATTGTGCAATTATGGGGCGACAAGGAAATTGCCTACAACTATATCGAGCAGTTTTATACGGTGATCAAAGTGGACGGAATGCTATTCTCAGCCCGGAGCGATTCCAACGAAATTTTGTGGGACGCTGTTCAGACTCAGCCCTGAGTGGGTTCTGTTCAATAAACAGACCTGACAGGTTTTAGAAACCTGTCAGGTCTACAATGCGTCCCGAAGTCGCCGATTCCAGTGCCCCATTCGCCAATCGCTGCGCCCAGATACCATCGTCAAGGGTACAGAGTGGCTTTTCGGTTCCGCGCGCCACCCTGATAAAATGCGCTGCCTGCTCGAGGAACATCATATTGCGCTCGAAATTCTCCGGCAGCGGAAAATTTTTCCATGCGCTGCTATCCACCCGATACATTTTCAACGATTCCCCCACATAATCCCAAAAGATCGTGCCCTCTGTACCCACAATTTCAAGCTGATGCGTGTGCGGGCGCTGAATATAGTTGAGATGCACGCTGCCCAACACGCCATTGGCGAATCGCAAGCCGATCTCGGCCACGGATTCAACGTCATCAATCTGCAACGCTTTCACCGGCGCAGCGAAGGTCGAGAGTGCGACTACATCCCCCAGCAACCAGCGCAAATAATCGAGCGGGTGCGTCAACGTCAAGATTACACCGCCGCCTAAATCCTTACGCGCGCTGAAGCTCTGACGATAATCTTCCCACGGGTGCCAGCCGGGGAGATACTCGCCCCAATGGACGCGCGCCGCTACGGGGTCGCCGATGGCACCTTCGTTGAGCAGGGTTTCAATCTGGCGCAGGTGCGGGTGATAACGGTACTGAAATCCGACTAAAACCTGACTGCCGCCGCGCTGCACGGTTGCTACGAGTTCGTCCACGCGTGCCAGCGAGTGCGAGACGGGTTTCTCGATAAAGATGTGACAACCCATCTCCGCCGCGGGGATCGCCACATCCAGGTGTAGCGAAGTCGGGTTGGCGATCACAACAGCATCCGGCTGATGCGCCAGAGACGCGGCAATTGTAGTTTCGAAAGGGTAGGCAGCAATTTCATCATCCGGTAGCATGGAGCGTTTGCTGCGCAGAAAAACAAAATCGCGCTCGCCGAGGGCGTGCAAATTGCGAAAGTGACGGCGTCCGATGGAGCCAAATCCGGCGATGAGAATTTTCATAATGTGGGAATTAGGTGATTAGGTATCAGGTATTAGGGGCTGAGTGCCTAGTTCCTGATTCCTAATCCCTAATTACCTGATCCCTCTGTCTCTCCATATCCCCAGGCCAATAGCGTTTCATCCGCTATTTCCTTAAAAATTCGTTTATCACGTTCCGTAAACAACTCACGCCACGAGCCAGATTTGCCTTTTTTAAGCGGCTCGACGAGTTCGCCCGCTTTTTGCTTTTGCCATTTGGCGTCGGGATTTTTGTTAAGTTCAGCGTTCAAGATTTCAGGTAGTTCGGGCAGGCTGGTATCGGCGCCAAGGAAAGTCCACAGGCGCGACATGGCTTCCCAGGGGGTTTTGAGTAAATCTTCGTAGCGCACGGCCATATATTGTTTTTCGCCGAAAAGCGCTTTGCCCATCTGGTCGGTTTCGCTGACATTCTCCACCCAACTCTCCGCCGCCCGACGAATGGCTTTCTCAGTAAAGATGGATCGCTCACCGCTCATAAAGGGTTCAGGGTTGCGCTCAAAAGCAGCGCGGATGACCCAATCCTGGCGTTTTAGATGCTGTGTGGCATCAATGAAGGCCTGGAAACGGTGTGAGACCGCCGCGTCACGCCCATCGCGCACAATGAAAATCAGTTTGCCATCGGGGAAAATTTTGTGCATTTTGCGCACGGATTCGCCATTCAGCAGGGCGTTGGGGCTTTTATCGCCAATAATATGCGCCCCTTCCTGACGGGCTTCACGCTCCATCACGTATTCTACGGCGGCGCGTAGCATCACAGGCGAAAGATCGCGGCCGCGATTCCAGCGATTGCTGCGGCGGCTCAGCCAGGCTTCGATCATCGGGCTGTCAACCAGGGCTTCAAGCGTGGGCTGGCGGGTGAAAAAATGCCCCTGATAATTGCAATGCACCTCGGGATGCAAGCGGATCAGCCGCGTAAGTAGCGTCGTCCCAGAGCGAGCGTGCCCGTAGATGAAGAATTTATCCAGCGGGAAAAATTGCTTGAACTCAGCTACTTCTTCGGGGCTGATGGGTGGCACTTCGCCGCGCTTACCCGAAGTCATTTTCCCGGTTAGTAATACCTGAACGGTGCGTTTGAGACGGTTAGTGATTTGTGTAATAAGCATAGGGAAAGTGAATGGACGATTAGGCGATTGGGCGATTGGGTAATTAGGAAATAGGCTAATGCCTAATTACCTAATTCCTGATTACCTGCTTCCTAATCACCTAATAACTTCAACAAAAATTCTGCCGTGTGCCGCCCGGCGCTGCCATCGGTGTAAGTGCATTCACGGGTAATGAATTCCGTGCGGGCCTGCAAATCAGCCTGGGGGTCATCGAGATAGCGATTGATGGCTTGGCGTAACTCTTCGGCGTTGAGGGTTTCGCGTCCGGCACCGGAGTCGCGGTAGCGCTGGTGTGTGGGCCAACCACTGATAGCCGTCAACGGCAGGGCGAATTTACCCGGCCAGCCATTGGGATCGTCCACGCACAGGCTGATGACCGGCGTGCCGTGAATGGAGGCCTCCACCACCATCGTGGAATACACCGTCACCATCACGTCCGAATAGGCCATCATGGATGACTTTTCAGGCATATCTTCGCCGGAGTAATAGCTCATACCACCCTCACCCAGCGGAACCGGCTCAACGACGTGTACATGCGGCAGGTCACGCGCCAATTGGCAGATCTTCTCGCGCTCCCCGGCGAAGCGTTCGATCTCCATGAAATGAGTGGGGTGTAGGCGAATCAACAACTGCGCTGGTTGGGAGAGTTGCTCATCGGCAACGAGACGCGCTAACATCTCCACATTGGGCAGATTCGGCGAGAAGGTCACAAAACTGCTGGCGTACGAAATTAGCTTGCGCGCCGGGTCGAGGTTGTGCATGGCGAAGTATTCGTCACGCGGGATCAGCCACTCACTACGGAAATAGCCATCATAGGCGGGCACACCCCCGATGTTGACGCGTTCGGGAGGCCAATCCGCTCCGAGGGTAAGCTCCCCTTTTTGAATCTGCGACCAGCACGAAGCCCAGTCTACAGGCGCGCCGGGCAAGCTGTAGCTGCTTGAATTATCCCAGCCCACAATTGCCGCCGCAGTTTGGATTCCCCGCGCGCCCGCTTCGCGTAAGAGATAGCGGTCATAGCGCCAACCGGGGGTACTGGCAACCACTAAATCAGGCTGATACTTCTCAAAAAGATCGGCGTAAAGCTGCGGGTTGAAACGCGCCTGGGCGCGCAGAATCAGGTGGCGAGCCAGGCGGCTGCGGCGAAGTACGGCGACAACCAGTTTCATCAGAGGGAAGAGCTGCTTGCGACGAGCATGGGCTTCATCTTCGACCTGACTGATGAATCCATCCACGGCTTCGAGGTTGATGCGCTTGGAAGCTCCAGCGCGGCGCAAGAAGTGCAGCCACCACTGCAGCGAGGGGCTTACGGTTTGCTCGTACGCACGCGCCTGGTCAAGCCGCAACCCTTCAATCGTCAGGCCGGGACAGGCGAAACGCGCTTCCAGCGAGGCTTGCAAGGCTTCATCGGTGAAAAGCACAATCTCCACGCCCGCATCCAGCAGCGCGGCGACGAGATCGCTCTGTAAAAAGTAAACAACGGCCAGGCCGTGATCGGCGCTGATAAAAATTCTTTTTGGTTTGCTCATAATTCTTTTACCACGAAGACACGAGGGCACAAAGAAAAACAAAAAATCTCTCTTTGTGTCTTTGTGGTTCATTTCTTTCTATAAACGATCTGATATCCTGTCGGGGCCAGGCTGATGGCTTCGTAGGGTGAGCGCACGTGCCCGGGGCCAATCACCGGTTCCATGAGATGCGCCAGAAAACGCACACCCAACAACAGGGCGCGCCCGACATACTGCCGCCAGCCGCGCATTTTGCGCAATATCGGCCACTGGATGTTGCGGATGCCCTCCCCGAGAAAGAACATCGGATCGTAGAATCCTTCCAGTACCGCGATTTCCAGGCCGTGGTCGGCAGCGAGTTGTTCGAGGGCAAAATGGGTATAACGCACAAAATCCAGCGGGATCTGGTGCATCTTGACCATAAAGGGGATCGCCACCAATAACCTGCCGCCCGGTTTGAGCAGGCGCGCTAGCGCACCAAACAACGCCTTCGAATCGTAGACATGTTCCAACACGTTGAGCAGCAAAATCACATCCACACTGCCGGGCTTGAAAGGGTTGGTGAGCGTCAGGTCGCAGACCACATCAATCTCCGGGTAGGGGTAGACATCCAGGGCTAGCGTGTTACGCCCCCGCAATCCGTCAAAGAAGTCGCCGCGCCCCGCGCCAACATCTAAAATCAGCGCATCGGGGGATATTTCTTCAAGCTGCCGGGCCAGAAAACGCCAATTGGCCTGCCGCCAGGGCGTGCCCATCTCCGGAGAGCGCGCTTGTTTTTCCGATGGGTTGATATTCTCCGGGGGCAGGGTAAACAACGGCGTGCCTCCCACCACCGGGATCGTGCGATCGCAGGACGCGCATACCAGACGCTCATTCCCATCCAGTTGGTAGTTGCCGCCACAATCTGTGCAAATCACAATTTCCAACAAAGTTGATTTCATAAGGTTTTCACCACGGAGACGCAGAGAACACAGAGTTTTTCTTCGTTTTCACAAAGAAATTCTTTGTGCGCTTTGTGCCTTTGTGGTTCATATCATTAGCGATGTAAAAATTCGAAGAGCCGATGATAGATCCAATACAGGGCATCTTCGGCGAATTGCCATTTCAGAATCCAGGGGCGGTTGCGTTGGCGTGCTTTGAGGCTGATCGTTGGGATGCCCGCGGCGAATTCTGTCTCGGAGAGACGATTGCCAAGATGCTGCACCCACCACTCTGGTGTGGAGAGGCGCAAGTAGCCCCGCTCATTGATAGCGACATCCAGCAGGCGCACCTGCCCCATCGGGCGCTCATTGGGGATCGGCAGCACGCTACGCAAGGCCGTCGTGGGGGCAACAAATTGAAAATGACTGGCACCGATGTAGTATTGTCGGTCACCAAAAGTCAGGCGCAAATCGTCCACCGAGTCGAAGTGAACGCGGGCTTTAGCTTCATCGGAACCCAGACTGCGCGAATGACGAAAATAATCTTCCCAGGGCAGGAATTTGCCACGCTCGACAATTACACCGGGAGCCTGTTCGGCCCAGGCCACGGTGCTGGTAGCATATTCGGGCGGACTCCACATCGGCATGCCCGTAACCATGCCAATCTTCGGGAAAGCATCCACCACCTTGAGTTGCGCCGTGAGCCAACCCGGGTAGTAGTACACATCGCTGTCGGCATAGGCAATGATTTCACCCGGCGCAGCGCCCAAGATGGCGTTCCAGGCTCCTGCTTTGCCAACATTTTTCTCTGAAAGCAGCAAATACTGGATGCGCCCTTCGGCCTGCATTTCGAGCAAATACTGGCGTACATCCGGGCAACTGGCGTTGTCGAAAACCATCAAATCATACTCGGCCTGGGTATGCTCCCACAGGCTGTTAAGGCACAGTTTGAGAATATCCAGGCTTTGGGCGAAGTAGCCGCTCATCACA
The DNA here is from genome assembly GCA_937893815.1 of uncultured Anaerolineae bacterium. Classification (GTDB taxonomy): domain Bacteria; phylum Chloroflexota; class Anaerolineae; order Anaerolineales; family UBA11858; genus NIOZ-UU35. The sequence continues at coordinate 5,771 of CALCSH010000464.1, forward strand.
GGGATATACGTGACTGTCGCCACGGTGACACGCGCCGGTTTGGGGCTGGCTTCGATGAATTTAGCGGGGTTTTGTCCGATACGCACGTTGGAGAACTCCTGATTTCACCACGGACACGCGGAGAAAAACAAAATAACTCTCTGTATTCTCCGTTGCTCTGTGTTTAATTTTTCGTTTTATGAGCCAAATGATCAATCAGTAGTGCGATGCTCATCCAACCGGCCAGGCGAAACTGGATTCCGACCGGGGCAGCGTGGCGCTCGATTTCGATGGGGTTGCCATGCCAAACGATGAACATCAGCGGGTAGAGGCTAAGCAAAAAGACGGCCACTACCAACCAGGCTGGAGAAAGGTTTAGTTTGCCGAAAAAATAAGCCGCCGAACCAACACTCATCAGGCCCAAGAAACCCCACATCATCCAGGGTATGCGCGGGTAAAAACGCGCCGTGAGGGTTTGCAGCCAGAGCGGAATCGTCGGCACGCCAAAGCGTGGCAGATGGTATTCCAGATTATCACCACTCAAAATGGAGCCAAGTTGATGCAAGGGCGCCAGCATCGAATCGATGGGATGGAAGAGTAGAAATTTAGCATAAGTGGAGACGCCATATTGATTGATCCATTCCATCACGGCGGCCATTTCCGGATCGTTCATCAAGTAGGGTTGATACTCGTAGCCGGGCATGGTGCTAATCTGGAGGAGATTCTCATCTAGCGGCAACCCGGCAGCGACGAAGTAGTCCACGGCTTTGGCATCGGGCAAAATGCGCAAGGCCAACAAATCAGCCATATGAATCTGCCACAAGTCGCTGGCGCCAAAGGAGAGATTCTTCAGCATAATTACGCCAAAGAAAAGCAGCAGATAGGCCCAATAGAATTTTCGGTTCTGACGTGGCACTTTACCCAATAAACCTGCCATGGGAAAGAGCAGCGCGCCAAAAACAGCAAAATATTGATTGCTCTCGCGGGTGAAGAGATACAAAATCGTCAGCAGCACGGCCAGGGAAACAAATGCAATACTTGCCGCCGGGAGAAGCGTTTTTTGGGCGGCAGCGTGCCACCACAGCCAGGCAGCGATCAGCAGGGCGAAGATCGAAAAAGAAAGCGACTCGGAAAGCAACAGACTCTCCCACAGGCTTACTTCCAGATTCAGGCCGAAGAACAGAATTAACCCAAAGGCCAGCGGCTTGAGCCACGATTGGCGCATTTGCAACGAAAAAACCAGGCCCAATGCCACCCAGGAGAATATTGAAAGCCAGTATTGGGCAGCCACCACATCGTGGACAATATTGGCATCTGTGTAATTTGCCAGCGTAACGCCGTTGAGTTTGTAAAAGAGCGGCAGCGTAAAGGGGCGCATGCCTACCCAAAAGTCAGGAGAGTTGAGTGGCTCGTCGGCGGTTTCAACATACCAGGTAGTATCACGAAAAACGCGCTCCCCACTGAATGCTGTGTAACTCAGTTTTTGGAAGGCAAATACGGCAAAAATCGCAATATAGAGCAGCGCCAGCAGAATTTTCACCACGCCGGGGCGCGGCCAGCGCAACTCAACAAGCAGGGCGAAAATGGCAATCAGGGCGAAATAGGTCAGGATATAGAATCCCTTGACAAACAGAATCAAGCTCGGAGCCGCGTCCGCTTGTCCCAGCACAATGTCGGTGGTCACGCTCTGGGGGGCGGATAAGTCAATCTCGGTGAGTTCTCCATCCCAGACCAACGCTAATTTTCCCGCGCCTATATTATGACGCACACTCAATACCATGCCGCCGGGCATTTCCCCGGAAAGTTGCCAGTCATCGGTGAGTTGGAAGGCGTCTGCCGAGACCCGCGTACCATCTAAGTATCGAATCTGACGAATTTCGACCGGGCCGCCGGAAGCGGTCATTTGCAGGCTGTGCTGCGCCGAAAGCGCCGGAACCGGCAGCGGAAAGAGCCAGAACAGCAATAGTGCAATAAGAGCAAAAAGCAGAATTCTGGAACGCGAATATGTAAATCGCGCAAACGTTTTCTCTGAATTATTCGTGTTATTCGCCGATTGGCGGCATTCGCGTTGAAATATCCCAAAGCCGACGATACTGAATGGCAGCAAGATGGCGCTTTTGAGCAAGCCACGGAGGGCAAAGTATCCGTAATTGTTGCCAAAAATCAACGCACTGACGGCCAGCCAAATGGCTACCGAGAATAACAGGATCAAAGCCCAAGTTAAGAGATTTTTTTTATACAAAATGAACGATGAATGACTCTACTGCAAAAAGCCGATGACGGAGATGTCCGCCGGAATATATGGGGGTGGTGGCGAAGCCACCACCCCCATATATTCCGGCGGGAACACCTGCACGGTAGTTTTTTCAGTGGAGTCATGGAATGAATCTTATCGCGTCCAAAAGGATTCTGATCAGTCTCACGCCAAGCTGCAAAGAGCGCTATTTCCCCACTATTTTTTGCGCCTTAGCGACTTTGCGTGAGAACGCTTGAGTTTGGATTTCTCTTGATGAATACCAATTTAGCGAATAATTCCGTAATTGCGCACATTCAAAATACTTCTAACAGAACTCCATTTCAGAAATCTAGCAGTTTCGGATTGAGCGTTATCAATCAGGTCGCACAACGAACTCAGGATGCAATCTCCGCCAATAGCTTGCGGGCAATCACCATGCGCTGCACTTCGCTGGTGCCCTCGCCAATCGACATCAGCCGCGCATCGCGGTACATGCGCTCGACGGGGTATTCACGGCTGTAGCCGTACCCGCCGTGAATCTGGATCGCATTGCGGGTAACACGTTCTCCCATTTCAGAAGCGAAGAGTTTCGCCATTGCCCCCTGCTTTGTGAAGGGCAATCCTTGATCTTTGAGCCAGGCGGTGTGATAGACCATCAGTCGGGCGGCGTGAATTTCGGTGGCCGCGTCGGCCAGCATCCATTGGATGGCCTGATGCTCCGCAATCGGCGTGCCGAAAGTCTGGCGCTCTTTGGCATAGCGCACCGCCGTTTCCATTGCTGCCTGGGCGATACCCACCGAAATCGCCGCGATGCTGATGCGTCCGCCATCCAGGGTGCGCAATGTCTGTTGCAAGCCGCGCCCCTGATCGCCAAGTAAATTTTCCGCCGGGACGCGCACATTCTCGTAGGTGACGGCGTTGCTGTGGCAACTTCCTAAGCCCATTTTCTTCTCGTGCGGGGCAACATGCAAGCCGGGTGTATCTGTGGGGACAATCAACATGCTCATAGCATCCGAATCACCCCCGGGCCTGGTCACGGCAAGCGTGAGGATATAGTCGGCGTCCCCGGCGTTGGTGATCCAGGCTTTGGAGCCGTTAATCACCCACGTGCCGCCATCCAGTTCGGCGCGCGTGCGCACCCCTTGCAAATCAGAGCCTGCCCCGGGTTCAGTCAATGCCAGGGCGGCGAGTCTTGACCCCCCACTGACCGCCCGCGGCAGGTATTTCTGTTTTTGTGCTTCCGACCCGAAGTTGGCAATCGGTGCGCAACCCAGGCCGGTGTGGGCGGCCACTGTCAGGGCGGTGCCGCCATCGGCCCAGCCCAGTTCTTCGATGGCTATCGCCGCACAGATGGCATCCACCCCAGAGCCGCCGTAGGCCTCCGGCGCTGTAATCCCCAAAATACCCATCGGCCCCATTTTGCGCAGCGCAGGCCAGTTGAGTTCGCCATGCTCGCTGAACTCAGCCGCATAGGGTTGGACTTCTTGTGCCACAAAGTCATGCACAGCTTTACGCCACATACGTTGTTCTTCGTTTAGAGCAAAATCCATTCGCAATCTCCTTGTGATGTAGAGTTCCCAAAGGTCTCGTAGACCTTTGGGAACTTGGTTTAAGAATTCATTGTATAAAGGTCTTTGAGGGCGTACACATGCTCTTGCCAAACTTTTTGATACCGGATTTCATCTACATTGGCCTTGCGGATCATGCGCTGGCAGAATTTCATCTGAAGCGCGGTACTGCTGGGCTTGCTATACAATTGCAAGGCAAATTTCGAGAAATCACGCACCATAAAATCGAAAATCTGATCCAGTAAGTCCGCATCGATTGCATAGATGCGGGCGTTTTCGAGAATGAGCTGAGCATAGACGACCAATGCGAACAATTCGCCCAGCGCCATGAGGAAATCAACATCCTTGCGCTGCGTTTCGGTGGGTCTGGCTGCAAAGAGAAATTTCTTTAGGATCGCGGTCTGTTTACGGAAAATTTGCACATTGGGCAAGTCAAAGGCCCCGAAGATTTTCTCATAATTGTGGAAGCGAATCTGACTCAGCCCGCGGGTGGCTCCCTGGTTGAAGAGAAAATCATCATTCCGGGGCTGATCCTGCCTGGGCAGGTCTGCATACTCGATGGATTTGAAGAAATAATTGGGCATGAACTTGACGATCAGGGCAATATTGACATGCACCGTGCCCTCCAGCTTGGGCAGCGCCCGAATGTCACGCGCCGCCATTTCAAAGTAGGTATCCGCCTCGAAGCCTTTGGCGGCGATCACATCCCATAGCAGATTGATGACTTCCTCACCCTGCGTGGTGACTTTCATCTTGACTATTGGGTTGTAGAGCAGGTAGCGGCGGTCTTCGAGCGAGGCAGCGCGCATATAGTCGGCGGCCCGCAGGGCGAAGAGTTTCATTGCCACCAGACGCGTGTAGGCATCCACGAACATTTGTTTGACGTGTGGGAAATCTGTTACGGCCATGCCATAGAGATGGCGGTTAGCGGCGTGGTTGATGGCCTCATACAGGGCATGCGTGCAAATACCGATAGAAGCCCATCCCAGGTTGTATTTGCCCACATTGACCGTATTGAGCGCTGAATCCCAGGCGGCATGCCCGCGGGAGAGGATATCGTCTTCCGTAATTGGATAATCGCTGAGTACATATTGCCCAACATAATTCTGGCTGGCAGTGACATTTTTGATCAGCTCGTAGCCTTTGTTGCGGAAATCGGCATGGAAGAAAACATACTCTTTACTGTCGCTGAACTTTCCAAAGGTAGAAACCATCGGGGCGGCGTTGGCGTTGCCAATATAGTATTTTTCACCGTTAGCGAGATAGCTACCATCCCCC
>CALCSH010000465.1 GCA_937893815.1 uncultured Anaerolineae bacterium
GGATGTCAAGACGGCCGAAACCCAGGCAAAGCGAATGCTTTCAGGGGAGTTCACCCTGGAGGATTTCGCCGACCAACTCAAGCAGGTGCGAAAGATGGGTCCCATTGGCCAACTGTTGGATATGTTCCCAGGCGGTATGGGGCAAGCGGCGAAAGCCATCGATCCAAAAGATGCTGAAAAGCAGCTAAAAAGAACCGAAGCAATTCTTAGTTCTATGACAGTCAATGAGCGCCGTAAACCAAAACTCCTGAATGCCAGCCGCAAGCGGCGCATCGCCTCTGGTTCTGGTACGCAAGTTCAGGATGTTAATCAATTGTTGAAACAGTATCGGGAAGCGCATCGTATGATGAAATCTCTTCGAAAATCAGGGATGCGCGGATTATCCGGTTTGTTTGGTTAGAAACGTAAAACAGAAACAGTGCTGCGCCCCTTCAGCGCAACCTCTCACTGTGGATGTTGTTACGAAACATATTCGAAAAACTCAATATCTGTAATTGAAGGAGCAGATCTATTATGGTACGCATTCGCTTGCGCCGAGTAGGCGCCAAAAAACAGCCCAGCTATCGTGTTGTGGCTGCCGACAAAGAAAGCCCCCGCGATGGACGTTTTTTGGAAATTTTGGGTTTTTATAACCCTCGCACTGAACCTTCCACGATCCAGTTTCATGAAGATCGCGTATATCACTGGTTGAGTGTTGGTGCACAGCCTTCTGAATCGGTGAGTAGCTTGTTCCGCCAGGTTGGTTTGATGGATCGTTTTCAGCGCTTCAAAGATGGCGAAGATGTAGAAAAACTGCTCCAAGAAGCCGCCGCGGCGATTGAAGCGCGTGGTGTTGATGTGCGCACCCGACGCTCTGGTTTGCTCGCTCAGGCCGCAAAAGCCAAATCAGCAAAAGCGGTTGAAGAAGACGCGCAAATAGAAACAGCAGAAGCCTAAATTATAGGTGTACGATTTCGCGTTGCGATAGCCCTATTTTTTTGGATTTCGCATACAGAAATACGGGAGGTGTGTTGTGAAAGATTTGGTTGAGTTTGTTGCTCGTTCTCTGGTAAATGATCCGATGGAAGTTGTCGTAGATCAGAAAAACCACGGTTCCAAAGTATATCTACACCTCCAGGTTGCGAAAGAAGATATGGGTCGAGTGATTGGTAAGGGGGGGCGCGTTGCCAATGCTATTCGCAAGTTACTGTATGTAGCTGCTGCGCGCGAGGGCAAAAACGCATCACTCGATATTGATGACCCGCGATGACCTTCGGAATCGTTGCTTTTTCCCCCGACCAAAAACCAGGCTCGTCACAATTCCGTGGCGAGCCTGAGTTCTTAGTGGTTGGAAAATTACGCAAACCTCACGGGGTGCGCGGCGAATTGATCATGTCGGTGTGGACGGATTTTCCTGAACGGCTGATCCCTGGTGCCCTCCTTTATGTGGGCGACGACCATCAGCCTCACACCATTCAGCGTATCCGTTGGCACCGCCAGGATATGCTGATTGCTTTCGATGGATTTGAAAACCGTGAGCAAGTGGATGAATTCCGAAATTTAATTTTATCGGTGCGCACCGATGAACGCCCGGAACTTGATGATGGTGAATACTATACCTATCAACTGCTTGGCGTGAAGGTCATCGAAGATGCTACCGAGAAATTATTGGGCACGGTAGAGAGCATCATAGAAACAGGTGCAAATGATGTTTTCCAGGTGCGTTCATCCGATGGTGTCGAACTTTTACTCCCTGATATTGAATCGGTAATCTTATCCATTGATATTCAGAAAGGGGAAATACGAGTTCACCTATTACCGGGTCTGTTGCCCTAAGCCGGATTATTTTTGCGCGCCTTGACATATTAAAAAACTCTATGGTATTCTGATGCACGCAATTTTCGGGTAGCATTTGTGTCATTTTCTGGGTTTGTGCGGAGTTAATAATTTTTGAGTTAATAAAACGATTAGGGGTTAGTGTTGACGAATTATCGAAAGTATTGGGTCGGGTTCAATTTGGTCAAAGGGATTGGCGCTGTCCGTTTAGGAAAACTGGTGGACGCCTTTGGCGACCTGGAAACAGCCTGGAATGCCGCCCCAGAAACCCTAAAGGCTGCGGGGTTGAGCCAACGCATTGTTGCTAATTTTGTTCAACTTCGTCATGATATCGATTTGACCAAAGTTTACGATGATATCCAGGCTCAGGGAATACGCGTTCTCACCTGGGATGATGATGATTACCCCGCACGGCTGAAAGAATTAGATACCGCGCCCCCGGTGATATATTTAAAGGGGAAGTTGGTCCCCGAAGATGAGTGGGCCGTTGCCATCGTAGGGACGCGCCGCATCACAGCATATGGCCGCCAAATCACCGAGAGCATTGTGCGTACCCTGGTGCGCAGTGGCGTGACGATTGTCAGCGGTCTGGCGCGCGGCGTCGATGGTATTGCTCACCAAACTGCGTTGGATGCTGGTGGGCGCACGATCGCCGTACTCGGCAGCGGCCTGGATCGTATTTACCCCCCGGAGCACCGCGGTCTGGCTGAGCAGATGATTAAAAATGGCGCCCTGATCTGCGATTATCCTATGGGGACTCCCCCGGATGCCCGCAATTTCCCACCGCGCAACCGGATTATCGCCGGACTTTCCCTGGCAATTGTGGTCGTAGAAGCCGGGCGCAAAAGTGGTGCGCTGATTACGGCCGAATTTGCCGCCGATCAGGGACGCGAAGTATTCGCAGTGCCGGGAAATGTATTGGCTCCACAGAGTAAAGGCACCAATTGGCTCATTCAACAAGGCGCACACCCATTGCTCGAGCCAGAAGAAATATTACACACACTGGAATTAACCATGTTGGCTTCACAACAACAGGCGCGAACAGTATTACCAGCCGATGCTACGGAAGCACAGCTATTTGCTTTGCTGGATCATCAGCCACGGCACGTCGATGAGATTCGTGCGCAAACGAACTTGCCGATCGAAAAAGTGACCGCCGCGCTGGCGATGATGGAACTTAAAGGGATGGTACGTCAGGAGAGCGGAATGCGCTATTACGCTGTACGCGAACCTGGTACAACGTATCACACGGAATAATGATGATGAATGATAATTATTACGCTGTGATTATGGCCGGGGGCGGGGGAACTCGTCTGTGGCCGCTCTCGCGGGTCGCAAATCCCAAGCAAATGCTTCCCCTGGTGGGAGAGCGCTCTTTGTTCCAAATTTCTGTTGACCGTTTGGATGGAATTTTCACGCCAGAGCGTATTTTGGTGGTTACCGTAGCCGATCAGGCTGCTAAACTGCAAGCGCAATGCCCCCAAATTCCAGTTGAGAACTTTTTATTGGAGCCGCTGCCGCGTGGAACAGCCTCGGTTGTGGGATTGGCGGCAGTTGCTCTGGCCGCACGCCACCCCCAGGCGGTGATGGCCGTCCTGACCGCGGATCATATCTTCAAATATGAAGACTATTTTCGCTCCGTGCTGCGAGCCGCTTTCGATGCTGCTCAACAAGGACACCTGGTTACGTTAGGCATCGCGCCTACCTTCCCATCTACAGGGTACGGATATATTCAGCAGGGCGATCGGGTAGCCAATTATCAGGATTTGAAAGCGTATAGTGTGCGCCGTTTTGTGGAAAAACCCGACGAGCTGCGGGCGCGTCAAATGCTGGAGAGCGGTGATTTTGCCTGGAATTCGGGGATGTTTGTCTGGCGGGTGGATCGAATTCAGGACGAATTCGATCGTCAGATGCCAGCATTGACTTCAATATTAAATGAAATCTCAAAGAACTGGAACCAACCCCAGCGGGAGTCCGTTATTCAGCGGCTGTGGCCGCAAATCCATCCAGAAACGATCGATTATGGCATTATGGAAAACGCGCAGGATGTCATCGTCATTCCTGCGCGGGGATTGGGTTGGAATGACGTTGGAAGTTGGGAAGCACTTTTTGATGTTTTGCCTGCCGATGAGCAGGGGAATATCGCTGTGGGCGGCAGGCACCTTGCCCTCGACACCCGGCAAACGCTGGTATTTAACACGCATCCAGAGCGATTGATTGTAACGATAGGCCTAGATGATGTAGTAGTGGTCGATACCGGGGATGTGTTGATGGTTTGCAAGAAAGACCAGGCGCAAAAAGTACGTCAGGTTGTACAGGAATTGAAAAAAACGGGCCGCCAGTACTTATAGGCGGTGTGAAGTGTGGAGTTTTTATGGAAGCCTATTGTGTAAAATGTAAAGAAAAGCGCGAAATCAGCAACTCGGAGGCTGTTTTTACAGCTACCGGCACCCCAGCTACACGCGGCGTTTGTGCCGAATGTGGCACAGGGTTGTATCGCATGGGACGTACGCCATCTCATGATGGCCTGATTCCGCCTGAAGTTATAAAGCGATCGCGCAAAAAGAAAGAAGTCAAACGCTCTGGCAAATTGGTGATCGTTGAGTCTCCTGCGAAAGCAAAAACTGTCGGACGGTATTTGGGCAAAGGCTATAAAGTGCGTGCCTCCGTGGGGCATGTGCGCGATTTGCTGCGCTCACAGTTATCGGTAGATGTGGAGAACAACTTCCAACCCAAATATCGTGTGCCGAATGAAAAACGTGAGGTTGTCAAAGAGTTAAAATCTTTGGCCATGCAGGCGGAGGAAATCTATCTGGCGACTGACCTCGACCGCGAGGGTGAAGCGATTGCCTGGCATCTGATGGAATCGGCAGAAATTGAGCCAGAGCGCACGCGGCGAGTGGTTTTTCATGAAATCACGCGTCCGGCTATTGAGGAATCTTTTGCCAATCCGCGCAAGCTGGATATGGATTTGGTCAATGCCCAACAGGGGCGGCGAATTTTAGACCGGCTGGTAGGGTATAGCATTAGTCCGCTTTTGTGGCAAAAAGTTCGTGGTCGCCTATCGGCGGGACGCGTGCAATCCGTGGCATTGCGGATGATTGTGGAGCGCGAGCGTGAAATCGACGTCTTTATTCCCGTAGAGTATTGGACAATTGCGGCGGAATTTTCACCGAATGGCGATAAAGACCTATTTACGGCCAAACTGGTACGTGTCAATGGGGAGGAACCAAACCTGGCACTGGAGGCGGATGTTACTCCATTGTTGGTAGACATGGAGCAGGCCAAATACACAGTCAGCAAGGCTAAAAAGGGTACCCGGCGGCGGAATCCATACCCTCCTTTTACGACCAGTACCATGCAACAGGATGCCTCTCGCAGGCTGCAATTTACAGCCAAACGCACGATGCGCATTGCTCAGCAGCTCTATGAAGGTGTCGATGTGGGCGATGGTGGGCAGACAGGACTGATTACCTATATGCGTACCGACTCGACCCATGTTTCGCCGGTGGCCCAGGCCGAAGCGCACACATATATTGTGGAAAAATACGGCGAAAAATATGCGCCCAAAACACCGCCGGAATATCGCACCACAACCCGCGGTGCTCAAGAAGCACACGAAGCTGTTCGCCCGACTTCGGTATATCGCACCCCAAAGGCAGTCAAAAGCTTCCTGACGCGCGATCAGTATCGGCTTTATCAATTGATTTGGCAGCGCTTTGTGGCATCACAAATGACGTCAACGGTTTACGATACTATTTCCGTTGAGATTGAAGGTTCGGAAGTAAAAAATACCTATTTATTGCGTGCCACCGGCTCCACGATTCGATTCCCTGGTTTCTTGGTAGTCTATCAGGAACTGACTAAAGCCGAGGACGAAGATATGCTCGTACCTACGGATTTAACCATCGGGCAAATCTTAAAATTGATTCGTTTAATTCCCGAACAGCACTTCACACAACCACCCCCTCGTTTCTCGGATGCATCGTTGGTCAAGGAATTAGAGGAGAATGGCATTGGACGGCCTTCAACCTACGCCCCGACGCTTTCGACTTTGCAAAATCGTGGCTATATTATTCGCGAAAAACGTCGCCTGATCCCTACCGAGACAGGTATCTTGGTCAACGATCTTCTTGTGGAGCATTTCCCAGATATTGTGGATGTGAGTTTCACCGCGGATATGGAACAAAACCTGGATCAGGTTGCCAGCGGGGATAAAACCTGGGTCAGCGTTATTCAGGAATTCTACGGCCCCTTCGAACGGCAGCTTGAACTGGCGAAAGAGCAGATGCCCGATATTAACACTGGTCCTGAACCTCTTGGACGCGATTGCCCGGAGTGCAATCAGGAACTGGTGATCCGTTGGGGGCGGCATGGTAAATTTATTGGCTGTAGCAATTTCCCCACCTGCCGGTATACCGAACCCTGGTTAGAGAAAATTGGTGTTACCTGCCCGGATGATGGCGGTGATATCGTAATTCGAAAAACTCGCCGAGGCCGGGTTTTTTACGGGTGTTCAAATTATCCGGAGTGCGAATTTTCATCTTGGAAATTGCCACTTGCGGTACCCTGTCCCAAATGTGGCGGTTTATTAACAGCTAAAAATAAGCATCAGGTTGAATGCATGAAGTGTGAAGAAGAATTCCTGCGCGATGATGTTATTCCTGATGAACTCTCGGAAGATTCCGACTAATCTGGCATAAGGCTTGCAACAAACCAAAAGATCAATGTCGGTGGATGTGACCAGAATTGCCCCTCCGCGTGAGGGATTGCATGTTTTTCATGTCTGGTCTACAATACTGAGGGGCATTGTGTGAGAAAATAGACCGCATAATATCGAGAGAGTGGCGCACATATCGAATAGATAACCTTTCGATTCTGGTTTTTGCCGAGCAGGCTATGTACATGGAGAGAAGCGATGGAATTAATTCGTGAGAAAGTGAATAACCCAATTATTGCCGGGGCAGTCGGATTAGCTATTGGTTTGTTCATCGGGTGGTTTGTGATTGGCTGGGGCATATGGCCCGTCACCTGGACGGACGCATCTCCTGCCGATTTGCAACAGACATACCGTGACGACTATTTGCGTATGGTTGTCGATTCGTATGCTTTGATTCCCAATGCTGATGATGCCCAGGCCCGTTGGGCCTATCTAGGCGCTGATGCCGAGCAAACCTTGGCGAATGTCATTGCAAACCCAGGCGCGTACCCGGAAAACGTCGAAAATTTCAGGCAGATCGTTGGCAGTGGAGCGGTAAGCGCGGCAGATGTTCCGTTGCCAGAAGGCATGGTAGCTGAACCAGATACCGGCGAGCAAGCCTCGGGCGGGACGAACTACACGTTGATTTTGGTCATGTGTGGTTTGGTATCGCTGCTGGCTGCGGCGGTGGCCGGATATTTATTCATCTTCCGGCAGCGAGCAGCTTCTTCCTCGACATCTGAGTTTATGTCGCCGATAGCACAGGCTCAGGAGATCTCACGTAATTCCGAGCCGACCGATTTTTCAGCGCGTGGTGAAGTTCCCCCCATGTCGCAATTCATGACCACCTATATGTTGGGCGATGATCTTTTCGATGATTCGTTTAGCCTCGATTCGCCCACCGGCGAATTTCTCGGTGAGTGTGGCGTTGGCATTTCTGAATCGATTGGTGTTGGTGAACCCAAAAAAGTTGCGGCCTACGAAATTTGGCTCTTTGATAAAAACGATATTCAAACCGTCACCAAGGTTCTCATGAGCCGCCACGCCTATGGCGATGCCACGTTGCGTGAACGACTGCAAACCAAAGGTGAACCTTTCCCCTCGGAACCTGGTGCGGAAATGATCCTCGAAACGGCCACCTTGCGTCTGGTTGCCCGCGTAGTTGATATGGCCTACGGCAGCGGCGGCAGTGTATCTCCTCAGGGGAGTTACTTCGACCGTCTGACGCTGGAACTTGCCGTCTGGCAAAAAATCTAGCAGCGACTACGTAGTTTTTTAAATTAGGACTTACGCAACTCGATAAAAAATATCCCGAAAATAGGGGTGTGTGGGGGCGAAGCCCCCACACACCCCTATTTTCGGGAATTCTCTTGTACAAGTGCGTAAGTCCTAAAAAAAAAGAGAGGATGGCGAAATAAGGCCATCCTCTCTTTTTTTTCTGGATGTGATTACTCAATTCTGAGAATCTTGAAGTTGATTTTACCGCCTGGTGTTTCGACCTGCACTGTGGCACCAATTTTTTTCCCTAATAAGGCGCGACCAATGGGCGATTCGTTCGATATGCGTCCGTTACCGGGGTCGGCTTCCTGACTCCCTACCAGGTGGTACATCTCTTCGGGGGAGTCATCTTCCTGAATGGTGACTTTTGCCCCAACAGCGACGAAATCATAATCACCCTTCTTTTCGATGATCACTGCATTCGCCAGAATATACTCAATTTCTTGAATACGCCCCTCAATAAAGCCTTGCTCTTCTTTCGTCGCGGCGTATTCGGCATTTTCCGACAAATCGCCCATTTCGATGGCCGCTTTGAGACGTTTGGCAATTTCCAGGCGTACGGTCGTTGTCAAATGTTCGTGTTCATCGCGTAATTCTTGCTTGCCTTCTTTAGTCAGATATTGTGTATGCATAGGGTCGCTTCTTTTTCAGGGTTGAAATGAGCACTCGGAATCTTTGATTACGAGGCCTTGATTCTCTTGGATATTCGAAATTACGGTCTCGCTGTGGGGTCGAAAAGCTTGGTATGCTCTTCGATAGCGTAGCGATCTGTCATACCAGCGATATAGTCGCATATGGTACGTTCCAGCCCAAAATGATCTATCTTGTTTTGGATATGACGCGGCATCATAGCCGGTTCGCGCTGGTAGGCCTGGAAAATTTCCCGGATGACACGCTCAGCCTTATCTTGCATGCGCAGCACGCGCGGGTGCCGGTAGAGATTGGCGTACAGAAAATCTTTGAGTTCGCGGTTGCGGCGGCGCATATCATCGCTGAAACTGCCGACGCTATAATCCAACTTTTGCAACTCTTCAACCGATTGTACCCCGCTTTTGCGTAGATGTTGTTCGGTGTTCTTTACCATATCGGTAACTGCGATGCCGATCAGCCGCCGGATCAGGCGGTGGCGTATAAGATCATCAAATTCACTGGCACGCACACTGATACTTTCTAGAATAATTTCCCAAAGGGTGATGCCCTCCAGCATTGGCGGGCTGATCATTCCGGAGCGCAGGCCGTCATCGAGATCGTGGGCGGTGTAAGCTAGTTCGTCGGAAATATTGGCAATCTGGGCTTCAAGATGACCGCGCAAATTCGGATTGTAATCCGAAGCATCGGAGATATCGTATTCGGTTTCGTGCTTGACCATGCCCTCGCGGGTTTCCCATGTCAGATTGAGTCCGGAAAATTCAAGGTAACGTTTTTCGAGTTCGGTAACAATGCGCAGCGATTGTTTGTTATGGTCAAATCCGCCGTGGTCTTTCATCAGGCGTTTGAGAATTTCCTCACCAGAATGTCCAAATGGGGAGTGCCCCAGATCGTGCGCCAGACAAATAGCTTCAACCAACTCTTCGTTAGCCCCCAATGCGCGCGCAATTGATCGGCCAATTTGCGCCACTTCCAGCGTGTGTGTCAGACGCGTGCGGTAGTAGTCGCCTTCCGAAATGATAAATACCTGGGTTTTATACTCCAGGCGGCGGAAAGCGGTCGTGTGTAAAATACGGTCACGGTCGCGTTGAAATGCGGTTCGGTATGCAGGTTCTGATTCTTGATAGCGGCGTCCCTTCGAATCTTTGCTACGGATTCCGTAGGGAGCCAAAGCCTGATCTTCAAATGCTTCCAATTGCTGACGCGTGTATAACATAGTTGCCTTCTTTGCTAGGTAAACCTGTAGAACAAAAATCGAGTCTAATCTACTGCGGAAGAACTGTCAACTTGGGGCATGCAAGGGCGAAATACCCTATACATCGTTAATTTGAGTTTGTAAGCGGCTCAAACCGTTTTGAATTGCCACTAAATTTTCCTGTGCTTCGGCATTTTTATTGCGTTCAGAGCGCACAAATCGGGTATAAGGCGCGATCGTATCGGTGATATGTTGAAGGCTGCGTTCTATTTCTTTATCGAAATGCTCTCGGAGCGCTTTGGTCAATTGCTCACGCATCTCCGCGACTTTTGTGCGCATTTCTTTTTTAGCTTTGTTGCGCCGCGCGGGAATAATAAACAGCCCCAATGCTGCGATCAGCCCAGCCAGTAGAATACCCGTCACGTCGGCGGCCAATGTCGTGGCAATCGCCGCGATGATGGCGCCTAAACCTACGGCGCCAATTTGCAACGCCGCGGTGGCAGCAACCGCGTTTTGTGCTCCCTGGGCCATATGTTGGGCTTCTTTAGCCTTGTCATACGAATCGACCACCCGGCGGGCTTCTTGCCCGATGCTCTCGATTAATCGTTCTCGGTCGTGATGGAAATTCCCGGCGCTTTCTCCGCCAATGATACGGTCTTTGTGCTTCCGTCGCCGGTCGGCGATATGCTCGGTTACAGCCTGCCACTGACGCAGGTCTGCATCAACAGTCCAATCGATCATCTCGGCAACTTTTTTCTCGATGCGTTGTGGTACGTCGCTGACAACCTGTGTTTCGAATTCGCGTTGGATACGCTCTTTCTTCACAAGGTCGAAGACGCGGCCCAGACGTATGGTTTCATCAAAATAAGTTTCGCCACGTTGTTCTAGTTCGTAGAGTACATTATCCACATCGGACAGGCGGAAATCAAAATCGCGGCGCATATCGGTGCGATACTCATCGAGTTGGGCTTCGACATCTTCCAGCATACGGAAATCATCCTGGAGCAGTCCCATGCGTTCGGTGAGCGTTTTTATATAGCGCTCAGTAAGATGCTTGCCAACCCCCAATGGATTGAGAAACTTCAGTCGTAAGCGACTGCTTTCATCCAGCGTATCATGAATGAATTTTTCCAGTGGCTCAAAGCGGCTTTCGTTCCATAAATGCGGTTGCCCTTGCTTGGCCTGCAATGCCTTGCGGGCGCTAATTGGGTAAATATCGGGCGTGATGC
>CALCSH010000466.1 GCA_937893815.1 uncultured Anaerolineae bacterium
CAGATAGCATTACTGGCCAACATGGCTAGCTGGTATCGCAATTAGCCTATCAATTCCATAATTACCCTGAAATCAGGAATGAGTTCCTACCTACCCACCAGAAGAACGGGAAGTGCAGATGTGGAAGTGATGAGCGTCAGATGAAAGAATGTGATGCCCGGAAACGTATGGGGGAAGGAGTTGCTAGAAAAAAGCTCTACATTCAAGTTCGATTTTACTCTGCCAATGTATTGGCGCATAATCAAACTTGAATGTAGATAATAGCAAAATCCCCACAAATATTTGTGGGGATTCCTATTTGTTGGTGGATGATCGATGCAGATCGGCAATCCAATTGGATGTGATACAGTCTGTGACGTGCAACTGACGTGCAAACTGGGTGGAAGCAATGTACAGGATGCACACATTGGACAATTGATACCCCCATATGTGGACATAGAGGGCGTTGTTCCACCATATATACGGGATGGACGAAGATAAATAAATCTTCTAAGCCGATGGTTGTGCGTTCGAATCGCACCGGGGGCGCTGATTTGTACCATTTTCAAAGCCTGCTTTTCAGCGGGCTTTTTTTGTGTTATTTCTGGCTTACAAATGTCCCATTACGCAAATCGATAAACGCTTGCTGTATTTCTTCCTGGGTGTTCATCACAAACGGTCCGTAGGGTGCGATGGGTTCCTTGAAGGGAGCACCCGCCATGAGCATGAAACGTGCTCGCTCATCGTTGGCGGCCTGTATGCCCAGCGAATCGCCGTCGTCAAAGACCAGCATCTTGACGGCATCCACTCGCTCACCGCGTCCGTCATCGTCCAAGCCGCAATATACTGCGCCTTCAAATAAATACGCAATCGCAAAATGCCCGGCCTCCACCGGTAAGTAAAACGCCGCGCCAGGTTCCAGGGTTATATCCATGTACAACGGTTGTGCTTCAATTTCGGTTACCGGCCCGCGCACGCCTTCAAATTCACCGGCGACAACCCGCACCAATACGCCGGGTTTCTCCAATGTGGGAATACTTTCAGCATTGATTTCCTGATAGCGCGGCTGGCTCATCTTGCGGGCGGCGGGCAGATTGACCCATAGTTGAAAGCCGTTAATGATGCCACTTGGTCCACGTTGGGGCATTTCTTCGTGCATGATGCCGCGTCCGCTGGTCATCCATTGCACATCGCCGGGGCCAATTACGCCCATATTGCCCAGGCTGTCGCGATGGCGCACATTTCCTTCAAGCATATAGGTCACGGTTTCGATGCCGCGGTGTGGATGTGTGGGGAATCCAACCGGCGGCCTTTCGATGGGATCATTAAATGCGAAGTGGTCGAACAGCAAAAATGGGTCAAATAGATTGTCGCGCCGCGGCCCGAAAGAACGCCGCAGTAAAACGCCGGCACCCTCCACAACAAGCTGCGGTTCTATGGTCTCGAGAAGTTGGCGGGGTTGATTGTTCATTAGGTAGACTCCATAAATATGATGGATAATATCCGATTATACCGGGAAAATTCAGGTTTGCATGAAGAGGTTTAGGATATTCAGACAGCTAAATTTCGGAGGTCTTTTTACAACTTGAAGGTATAATCTTGCTCATGCAATGGATGCTCAACATCAGCACGCATCAGAACGACCTGGAAACCCTTGATCATAATTGGGAGAATGCCCGTCAATTGCTGCAACAACATCAATTTGATGGCTTTGAACTATATCCGGTGGATGGTTATGCTTTTTCCAAAATTCCCTCCGACTTAATCCAGGGCGTGCATTTGCGCTTTTTCCCAATCATGGATCCTATTTGGCACGGTAATCGTGCTCGTCTATTGGAAATCTTTGATGATGATGCTACTATCGAGCATTTTTACGGTGGGCTTGATCGGGAGGCTGTCATCAGCGTTTACCGGAAGCAACTTGATTTAGCTCATGATCTGGGTGCAAAATATGTTGTTTTCCACGCTGCTCAATGTGAACTGGAACATATTTACCAGTGGAATTGTCCCTGGGATTGGCGTGAAACTATCGATATGAGCGCGGAAATTATCAGCGAAGTGATGCAAGATACGCGCTACGGCGGCGAAATCCTCTTTGAAAATTTATGGTGGCCGGGCAGCCTGCGCCTGGATTCCCCCGCGGAAATCGAACGTTTGATGGAAAAGACCAACTATTCTCGCTGTGGCATTGTGCTGGATACAGGGCATATCCTCAACAAGAATCAGACCATTCGTTCCGAGCGGGAGGGAATTGACTATATTGTGGAAACAGTGAAAAGCCTGGGGGCAAGCCACTCATTAATTCGCGCTGTCCACCTCACCCGAAGTCTGTCCGCCGAATATGTGATTCAATCACGCCAAATTCCAAATCCGTTTGAAAATTCCCAAAATTTTTGGGATCGCTTCATCATCGCCCACCAACATGTGATGCAAATTGATCAGCATGATCCCTTTGACGATCCCTCCATTGAACGCCTGTTCGATTGGATTGACCCCCAATTCCTGATTTTCGAGTTTACCTATAGGGATATGGCAGAGTGGAATGACAAAATTGCTCGTCAGCGGCGTTCCCTCCCAAATCTTTAAGATGCGACGCGCGTATGAATGTCGCCATCTTTTTGCACAAATGCAGTATCGGCCACAAAAAATCGAATCCATACGTGTTGCCGCTACATCCCTACAATTGCCCTGGCAAATTTGCATATTACGCTTCCGCTTGTGAAAAGCTATGCTATAATCCTGCGCATGGAAATTTGGATATTCGGCAATCTGAACAATAATAATAACGATAATGCCGCCGATGATCTTCATCGGGCGGTTTGTTGAAGGTTGCCAATTCACTGAATTTGGATCTAGCTCAACAGTCGCCCGATGCACACCGCATAGGGCGATTTTTTTTGCGAAAATTGTGATTAATTTCCCCGATGCAAAAGATCGGGTCAGAATGAACAGATCGTATCCGATCGCTGGGAATTTTCCTGGCGGATGCACTCATTTGATGGAGGCTTTCGATGTATAAAACACACACCTGCGGCGAACTCAGCGCAGAACATATTGAGCAGCACGTTACGCTAGCCGGGTGGGTTCACCGACGCCGTGATCACGGCGGGGTAACCTTTATGGATTTGCGTGACCGCTTTGGCTTGGTGCAGATCGTTACCAATGCCGATCTTTTCCCGAAGGCGCATCAGGCGATGATTCCTGTGCGATCCGAATGGGTGATTCAAATCGAAGGCCTGGTGCGTGAGCGCCCGGATGGCATGAAGAATCCTGAAATTTCCACCGGTGAGATTGAAGTTGAAGTGCAAGCAGTGAAAATTCTCAACCCGGCGAAAACACCACCCATTTATATCAACAAAGAAGAAGAGATTGACGAGCAGGTGCGTTTGCGTTATCGGTATTTGGATTTGCGCACCGACCGCATGCGTGGCAATTTGGTGTTGCGCCACAAGGTGGTCAAATTTATTCGTGATTATTTGGATGAGCGCGGCTTCCTCGAAGTGGAAACCCCGATTTTATTCAAAACTACCCCCGAGGGTGCGCGTGACTATCTGGTGCCCTCGCGCGTGCATCCCGGCGAATTCTATGCCCTGCCACAGTCACCTCAACAGCTCAAACAATTATTGATGGTTGCCGGTGTGGAGCGCTACTTCCAGATTGCGCGCTGTTTCCGTGATGAAGACCAGCGCGGCGACCGCCAACCAGAATTTACTCAGCTCGATTTGGAGATGTCCTTTGTCGAGCGTGAGGATATCATGGCGCTGATCGAAGAGATGCTCACCAAACTGGTGGCCGCGGTGGTTCCGGACAAGAAGTTGATGCAATCCCCCTGGCCACGCTTTACCTACAACGAAGTCATGACCCGCTTTGGCAAGGATAATCCCGATGTACGCTTTGGCATGGAGTTGGTCGATTTTACTGATCTCGCCGCGATGAGCGGTTTTCGCGTGTTTGAGAGTGTGGCTGCAGAAGGTGGGCATGTGCGCGCCATCAATGCCCGCGGGTTAGGTGATTACAGCCGTAAACAAATTGACGCACTCACAGAATATGTGGGCCAGTACGGCGTCAAAGGCCTGGCTTATATTGCTCTGACTTCCGAAGGTGAGCAGCGTTCTTCGTTTGCCAAGTTCCTCTCCGAGGCGATGCTGGCAACCTTCATCGAGCGCCTCGATGGACAACCCGGCGACCTGTTGCTCTTTGTTGCAGCAGCTCCCACGGTGGTCTTTGAGAGTCTGGGGCGTCTGCGTGAGCATTTAGGTGATCTTTTGGGTTTGCGCGGTACGGATGTGCTCGGCTTTTGCTGGGTGATCGACTTCCCCTTCGTAATGTGGAATGAAGATGAGCAGCGCTGGGACCCCAGCCACCATCTGTTTACTTCGCCGATGCCCGAAGACTTACACCTGCTTGATACAAACCCTGGCAAGGCGCGCGGCCAGCAATACGATATGGTGCTCAACGGCTATGAGGTCGGCGGCGGATCCATCCGTATTCACAACCGCGATTTGCAAGCGAAAGTTTTTGGTCTGATCGGCCTGGAGCCGGAAGTGGCTCAGGAGCGCTTCGGACATATGCTGGAAGCCTTCGAGTATGGCACCCCACCTCACGGCGGAATCGCTCCCGGCATTGACCGCATCTGTATGATTTTGGCCGGGGAGCCTAATATCCGCGAGGTGATTGCTTTCCCAAAGAATCAGAACGCTCGTGATGTCATGGGTGGCGCACCCTCTCCAGTGGAAGCGCAGCAACTCAAGGAATTGCATATCCAATTGGATTTATAATTTAGCCTGGAAACATCACCACTAAGACACGAAGTCACAAAACAAAAATCTTCGAGCCTTGGTGACTTCGTAGTACTGATAAAGAGGAGAGTTTATGGCCCCCCTAATTCGAGTAGAACATATCGCCGACTATGTTGAGCAGGAAGTCCGCATTCGCGGCTGGGTATATAACCGCACGCGCAAGGGCAAGCTGGTTTTTTTGCTGGTGCGCGATGGCTACGGCTTTGTGCAATGCGTGGCTTTCAAGAATGATCTTTCGGAAGAAACATTCGAAGAAATTGTACGCCTGACGCAGGAATCATCAGTGGAAATCAGCGGTGTTGTGCGCGCCGATCCGCGCTCGCCCGGTATCCCCGGTGGCTTTGAAATTGGCGTTACCGGCCTGAAGGTGTATCAGATTGCCCATGAAGATTACCCGATGGCGCTCAAAGAGCACGGCGTTGATTTTGCCATGGAGCATCGCCATCTTTGGTTGCGTATGCCTAGCCAGTGGGCCATTTTGCGTATCCGCGCTACAGTGCTCAGCGCCATCCGCGAGTGGCTGGATTCCCAGGGCTATATCAATATGGATACGCCGATTATCACGCCGGCTGCCGCCGAGGGAACGACCACCCTTTTTGAGACTTCCTACTTCGATGAGGGAACCGCTTACCTGGCCCAGACAGGGCAGCTCTATAACGAGGCCAATATCTTCGCTTTCAGCAAAGTCTACTGCCTTGGACCGACTTTTCGGGCAGAAAAATCCAAAACCCGTCGCCATCTGACCGAGTTCTGGATGGTGGAACCGGAAGTCGCTTTTTGCGACCTGGACGAATTGATGGAGATCGAAGAGCAGTTTGTTTCGCATATTGTTCAGCGTGTGCTGCGCGACCGCAAGCCAGAACTGGCATCTTTGGAGCGAGATACTGCCTTCTTGGAGAAGGTAACGCCGCCTTTCCCGCGCATCTCCTATGACGAAGCTGTTGAAATGCTGGCAAAACTGCGTGAAGAGACCGACGACCCTGAAGAAAAGGAATTATTGGCTTTTGAGTGGGGTAGCGATTTCGGCGCGCCGCACGAAGCCGCGCTGACCAAACAATTTGAGAAGCCCGTTTTTGTTTATGGCTACCCGACTGCTGTGAAGGCCTTCTATATGGAACCCTGGCCAGGCCGCCCTGAAGTTTGCAAGAGCGTTGACCTGTTGGCACCGGAGGGCTATGGCGAGATTATCGGCGGAAGTGAACGTATTTCCAGCCCTGAGAAGCTGCTCCAGCGTATTCATGAGCACGGTTTGCCGGAAGAGGCTTATCAGTGGTATATGGAGCTTCGCCGCTTCGGCAGCGTTCCCCACAGCGGTTTTGGGCTGGGTATTGAACGCACCGTATCGTGGGTATGCGGCATTCACCATATCCGCGAGACGATTCCCTTCCCGCGCACCATCAATCGCGTGTATCCGTAAAACTGGTCTGAGTTCGTCATATTGGCATAGAACAAACGTACCTTCCAAAGGTAAAAACTTTGTGGTATAAGTTATATGCCCTGCTGTGTTCGTGATGCAGCCCTTGCGTTTTGAGCCAACAATTAACAATAACTGGCTCGAAATTACGTTTGTGACGCGATAGGCTTTTAGCCAAGGCGGATCTAACGATGAGAGCCAATACCTGCGAAAGCAGGTTCAAAACTTAGTTGCACACGGCATGGTGGGGTTTATGTTTTAAGGCAATGAATCGAAGGCGGTTGCAAAACCGCCTTTTTCTATCCCCCTAAATACGAAGTTTCTCACAGAAATCCCTAAAGACTGTACTTGACAGCAGCATAGTGAACAAGTCATGATTTCACGCAAAGCCGCAATACCCAAAGGGCACAGGGGCGCCAAGTTTTTCTTATTTTTCTCTGCGGCTTGGCGCCTTTGCGTGAGAAATTTTTTGGCGAACTGTTCAACGTGGTACTGACGACTACAGAAATTCCTAAAAACCCGCATTATCTGGTATGAAAGTTGCATCCAATTGTGGTGAGAGGAGGTAGAGATATGAACTCTCCCAAAAGAAAATGGTTTATCAGTTTTAGTGTGTTGGTTTTCGTTGCGATTGCTTGCAGTTTTACAGCCGCACGGCCTCCGCAAGTGCTGCCAACCTCCACCCCGGATATGACCATGACAGCCGTCGTGGCAATCTTGCAGGGCACTTTGCCAACTTCGGCCGCGGTTCCCACGGATTTGCCACCCGCGACCCAGGCGGTTGAACCCCAGGCCGAAATTCCCACCGAAACGCCAATCCCGCCCACAGAAACACCACTCCCACCAACAGAAACGCCGATTCCGCCTACCCTTACACCCATTCCAACAAACACCAATACCATTCCACCAACAGCTTCGTATGCCGGGCCGGGTATGCGCACAGGCGCCAGCGTCGCGGCAGTGTATCAGAGCAACGCACTTTCGATTGATGGCGATCTCAGTGAGTGGAGCGCGGCGATTTATCCCGCGGCTTACCCTGTTTATGGCGCTAACAAGATCAGTGCGGAAGCGGATCTCTGGGCGAATGTGATGGTCACCTGGGATGTGAATTACTTGTATGTAGGGGCGCGGATCAAAGATGATCAATACCATCAAAACGCGAGTGGAATAACGTTATTCAAAGGGGATAGCGTAGAAATTGTGCTGGATACCGATGTTGGTGGGGATTATTACTTGAACGTGCTGAGTAGCGATGATTACCAGTTAGGCGTGTCACCTGGCAACCCCGGCAAGGGAAATAACCCCGAGGCGTATCTCTGGTATCCAGAGAACGTAGCGGGGCCGCGTACGAATGTCTCGATTGGGGTGATGGGCACGGCGAATGGTTATCATATCGAACTGGCAATCCCCTGGAGTTTGTTCGGTATACATCCTTATGCCGGGCAGCATTTTGGTTTCGCTTTTTCTGTCTCGGATAACGATACCGGCTCCGAGAATGTACAGCAGAGTATGATCTCAAATGTGCCTACTCGCTATCTGGCTCAGCCGATGACCTGGGGTGATCTAACCCTGACTCAATAAGTTGAATGCAGCGTAATCAATAGAGAAGAGGAATGCGTATTCTGGCGCACGCATCCCTCTTCTTTATTGATCTTGGATAGGACTTACGCAACTCGATAAAAAATATCCCGAAAATAGGGGTGTGTGGGGGCGAAGCCCACACACACCCCTATTTTCGGGCATTCTCTTGTACAAGTGCGTAAGTCCTATTGGATTGTAAAAAGGTCAGGAAGTATAACGCTGAATCGCCTGAAAGATGGCATCGGCACCAAAGTTGACCGCATTCAGCGGGATGCGCTCGTCGGCGTTGTGGATGAGTTGTGAGAAGTTGAAATCTTTGGGAAGCTGCATGGGGGTGAAGCCATAAGTCTGGATGCCCAGCTTCGAGAAGAAGCGTCCATCGGTCACGCCGCTCAACAATAATGGCACCGGAATCCCTTCGGGGTCAGAATCCACTAAAATATCGGCCAGCATATTGAATAGGCCCAAATCCAGATCATCAGGTCCCGGATCGTAGCGCAGCACTTCTAATTCAACATCATCCCCCACAAGGGCACGTAATTCAGCGAGCATATCTGCGGGTGTGAAACCAGGTAGCAGGCGACCATCCAGCTCGATGGTGATTTCATTCGGAATCACATTAACTTTTTCACTTGTGTGCAGGATGGTTGGACTGACGGTATTGTGTAGCAGTGGATCAAATAGGCGGGCGCGCTCGCCAAGTAACTTGATGGTTTGATTAGCCAGACGCGGATTGGTCAATTGGCCAAGAATCAGGCCAATTGCGCCGCCAAGGTGGGAGGTGATTCCCCCGAACATGGCTGTGGCCGCCGGGGTAATATGCACCGGCAGGCGCTTTTCGTCAAGAATTTTGAGGAAGCGGGCTAATTTTGCCATTGCGCCGCCACGCACGGGCATTGAGCCATGCCCGCCCTCGCCGCGCACGGTGGCTTTCATCCAGCAAACCTGTTTTTCGGCGATTTGGATGGGATAAAAACGTTTATCGCCGATATAGAGTGTGAAACCGCCAAACTCGCCCAGAGCGTAGCGAATGCCTTCGAAATATTCTGAGTGTTCGTCAACGAGAAATTTTGCACCAAAATCGCCGCCATCTTCCTCGTCGGACAAAACCACCAGCACAATATCTCCAGCGGGCTGAATTTCTTCGGCTTTGGCGCGCAGCAAAGCGGCGATCATCATCGCCACACCACTTTTCATATCCAGCGCTCCGCGCCCCCACAAATAGTCATTCTCAATTTCGCCATCAAAAGGCGGATGGCTCCACTTTTGCCCGGCGGTTGTGACCACATCGACATGCCCGTAGAGCAAGAGCGGCGGTGCCTGACCGCGCCCCGGTAAACGGGCAATCAAATTCGGGCGTTGCGGATCGCGTGCCAGAATTGTAGTGTCGATCCCCGCCTCGTTGAGCAGGTTGTTGATATATGTGACGCAAGCGGCTTCGTTCCCCGGAGGGTTGCTGGTATCGAATTGAATCAAACGCTGCAAAAGTTCAGCCGGTCGCTGGTAGATGGTGGATGTTTCGGATGGGGTCATAAATTTTAGATATGAATAGCATGCCCCTCGATTCCGTGGGCCGCCTCCATGAGTGCCTCACTCAACGTGGGGTGGGCATGCACGTTACGGGCGATCTCGGCGGCGGTCAGTTCCATCATATGGGCGATAGTTAACTCCGGCAGTAATTCGGTAACTTCCGGGCCGATCAAATGTGCGCCCAGAATCTCGCCATATTTGGCATCGCTGATAATTTTTACCCATCCGGCGGATTCATTCAATCCCAGCGCTTTACCATTGGCCTGGAAGGGGAAGCGCCCCACCTTGACCTCATGGCCGCGTTCTGTGGCCTGAGCTTCGGTTAAGCCGAAAGAGGCCACCTGGGGATGGCAGTATGTGGCTCGGGGCATCATCTCGTAATCGAGGGTGATGGTCTCGACCCCAGCAATATGCTCCGCACAAATAATGCCCTGCGCCGAGCCGACATGCGCCAGCATCAGCTTGGCAGTTACATCGCCGATGGCCCAGACGCCGGGGAGGTTGGTTGCCATGCGCTCATCAATTTCAATCGCACCGCGTTCGGTCAGTTTTACGCCTACGTCTTCCAGACCGATGCCTTGTGTGTTGGGCTTGAAACCGATCGCCATTAGCGCTTGTTCAGCTTCGATAATTTGCTGCCCGTCTTCGCTGCTGACGGTGACTTTTACGCCGCTCTTGGTGGTCTCAATCTCCTCGACTTTGGCATTGACCAGCGCAGTGATCTTTTCTTTCTTGAAAGCCTTGGCAAGCTCGGTGCTGACTTCTTCATCTTCGAGCGGGACAATGCGCGGCAGCATCTCCACGATGGTTACATCCACCCCGTAGGCATTCCACACGGTGGCAAATTCCACGCCGATGGCTCCAGAGCCGACGATCACCACCGAGGTAGGCAACTTCTCTTGCAGAATCGCCTCGCGGTAGGTGACAACTTTCTCGCCATCAATCTCCACGCCAGGGATGATGAATGGGCTGGCGCCGGTGGCGATGATGATATTCTTCGCTTTGAGTTCCTGAGTCTGCCCTTCGGCATCCGTGATACTGACGATATCGGCAGCGGTCAGTTTGGCTGTACCGATGTGTACGTCGATATTATTCTTTTTCATCAGAAAGCCCACGCCTTTGGTCAGGCGGTTGGAGACCTGGCGGCTGCGTTTGACGGCGGAGCCAAAATCCAGTTCCAGGTTGTCGAATGAGAAGCCGAAGGTGCGGCTGCCGGTGCGCAGCAGGTGGGCGACTTCGGCGTTCTTCAGCAGCGATTTCGACGGGATGCAGCCCACGTTCAGGCATACCCCGCCCAGCCATTCTTTATCGATAATTGCGGTTTTCAAGCCCAGTTGCGAAGCACGGATGGCGGCTACATAGCCTCCGGGACCGGCTCCGATTATTACTACATCATATTGTTCAGTCATTTGTTACTCCGTATAAATTATTTTATGTGCGAACTCTTCCCAATTTTACACTACAACCAGCGCCGCACGCGGGTTTTATAGATTTGACTCCACTGAAAAAACTACCGTGCAGGTGTTCCCGCCGGAATATATGGGG
>CALCSH010000467.1 GCA_937893815.1 uncultured Anaerolineae bacterium
TATGAGCTCTTTGGGAGCTGCCGTTATGGAAATTGGTACTCTGAAAAATCTCCTCAAGAATGATTTGGCTCACGCATCAACCAAAACAGGGCAATCGTTAAGAGCGCAATGATTGAATTTCGAATCGCGGTGACTGTTTACTAGTTATACCGCGCTTTTGGGTTTACTGTGCGATAGGCAATTTCTATACAATTGGCTGTCAATCGGAAAGTGCGCTTATGCCGATGCTCCTGTGTGGATATCTATCGCCAGATTGCCAAAATGGTCTACCCTGGCGTGGTCGGCATCGCC
Organism: uncultured Anaerolineae bacterium; assembly: GCA_937893815.1. Classification (GTDB taxonomy): domain Bacteria; phylum Chloroflexota; class Anaerolineae; order Anaerolineales; family UBA11858; genus NIOZ-UU35. The sequence goes on from CALCSH010000467.1 coordinate 292, forward strand.
CAACAGGATGGTGGTGTCGCTACGGATAATGATAGCTGGCCCTTCAAGCCGATTGTCGCAAGTCAGCGACTCGCCGCGATACAGTGGAATTTCAATTTTTCCCTGGGGGAAGATGACAGGACGCCTGTCAATGATAGCCGCGGTGCAGTCGGGATTCCCTTCGGGTTGTTCGGCCAGTTTGGGGGAAGGTACTCTTCCCACAGCCTGGAGGCGCAAATTAACAATTTCAATTTCAGCCTCATAGCGTTCGTAGCCAAAATGGTGACGATGCGCGGCATGAAAATCGGGGATGAAATCTACTCCCAAGGGGATATTCAACTCAAAGGACTGGCCCTTGTAGCGCATATCCAGCGTCGGATGCAGGCTAATCTCCTGAGGCGAGAATCCTTCACGAGACAAGTCCCGTAGCCCCTTCTCGATCAGAATATCTATCTGAGTGGAAATCGCTGCATAAGAACTTTTCCCTGGCAGCATAACGGTTTGCGTGTAGTCTTTCACTGTGTCAGCGGCCAGCATGCCAAAGGCTGAGAAGGTCGCCGCGTAGGGTGAGATCAACACGCGAGGAATTTTCAGCCGCCGAGCCAGGTCTGCGGCGTGCAGCCCGCCCGCGCCGCCAAACGAGAGCAGCGTGAAATCGCGTGGATCGTGGCCGCGCTCAATCGAGATCACGCGCAAGGCGCGCTCCATATGGGCGTTGGCAATTTCAATGATGCCCAGCGCAGTTTGTTGCACATCAAGGCCAATCTGGGCGCCAACATGCGCTAAAGCGTGCTCGGCTAATTCTGGGTATATTGGCATTTCGCCGCCCAGAAAGTAATCGGCTGGGATGCGTCCAAGGAGCAGATTGGCGTCGGTGACGGTTGCAGGCGGATAGCGGATATTGCTGGCTGCAGGCGTCTGTCCACTGATTGTCGCTGATTTCCCATAACAAGCTGGGCCAGGGTCTGCGCCAGCGCTCTCCGGGCCAACGCGTAGCGCTCCGCCCGCGTCCACGCTGGCAATCGAGCCACCACCGGCGCCGATGGTGTGGATATCGAGCAAGGGAATACCAATGGGATGCCCGCCTACGTTGGCATCAGTCGTGATCTGAGGCTGGCCGTGGATCAGGGCTACATCGGTGGAGGTACCGCCCATATCAAAAGTTAACAGTTGCAGAAGAGAGTTAGATATAAGGTTCGATGTCTCGCCGATTCGTTGATTCACGATTTCCCCAACAAATTGCGCACCTACCACGCCTCCTGCGGGGCCAGAGAGTATACAACGCACTCCGGCTTTGCGCGCTTCACCAACACTGAGGCTGCCTCCGTTGGATTGCATCACCTGGATTTGTACGTTCACGGCTTTGCTGCGTTGCTGCACCTCGGCTTCCAATCGTTGTAAATAGCCATCCAACACCGGTGTGACGTACGCATTCACGACGGTTGTGCTGGTGCGTACGTATTCGCGGTATTCGGGCAGTATCTCGTGCGATGCAGAGACCAGAAATCCGGCGGCGCGCAGTTTGTCGGCGATGCGTTGCTCGTGTGTGGGGTTGGCGAAGGAGAAGAGCAGACAGACGGCTACCGATTCGACCATGCTGTGTGGTTGTCCGCCATCTTTATTGTGCGATTTCCCGAGAGATTCAACGATCTCATCCACCTGCGCATCATCCAGGTGTACCAGCGCTTCACCAAAACGATCCATTCGCTCATCAACCTCCAGGCGCAATTCTGCCGGGATCAGCGGTTCTACAGGTTGGCTGGCAAAGTTATACAGTTCTGGCCGATTCTGCCGACCGATTTGGAGAACATCCTTAAAACCGTGCGTAGTGATGAGCGCCGCGCAGGAACCCTTGCGTTCCAACAAAGCATTGGTGGCAACCGTTGAGCCGTGGATTACTGTTACCAGCGGGCAACTATCAATTACTACGGGTAACGAATACCGGATTTCCTCTAACCCTTTTAGCACCGCCTCCGCTGGATCGTGAGGCGAAGTGGGCAGCTTGAAGGTACGGATTTCACCCGTGGAGGGACTGAAAACGACGAAATCGGTGAACGTTCCACCGATGTCAATACCCACCCGCAG
>CALCSH010000468.1 GCA_937893815.1 uncultured Anaerolineae bacterium
CCCCATATATTCCGGCGGACATCTCCGTCATCGGCTTTTTGCAGTAGAGTCAATATTATAAACCTACTTTTCCGTTGAAAGCGATAATCAGTTCATCCATTTCTTCGATCTGGCTCTGGAAGCTGGTCCAATAATCAGGTTGATACCACTGCGCCTGAATTTCGGCATAGGTGCGGCCTTGCTGCTCGACCCAGGTGAAATACTTAAGCTGGTGAACGCGGCGGCGATCCGTATAGCGCAGTTCCAACAAATTATCAGTGGAAGCGCCCTTCAGCCAATGGGCGTAGTCCACGGCGGCATCAGTTTCTTTATATTCGCCGAATTCTTCGTGCATTTCTGTCAGACGGCTCTGATAGAGTTCCATCGAGTCGGTCAACACGGTGAGTACAATATCGTTCTCACCCATTTCATAATATTTCGCGGCCTTGATGGCTGTCAGGACATTCGAAATACCAGAGAAGCCTAACAAATCCAATTGCGAAACCAATTCCGCAGGCACGCCCTGCTTGGCCAGATACTCACGGCCTGATTTCTCATTGAACAAGCGAGACAAATTGACAACGGCATTATCGTCAATGGCGACGATCATATCGGTATTCTTCGAGTTGTGAATCCACGGCACATGTTTGTCGCCAATACCTTCGATGCGGTGCGCGCCGTAGCCGTTTTCCAACAGAGTGGGGCACTGCAACGCTTCACTGGCAATAATTTTGCTGTCGGGGAATATCTGCTTCATATAGTCACCGCTGGCAATCGTGCCTGCGGAACCGGTGGCCGAAGTCAGCCCGCGGTATTTGTCGTTGGGGCCCATCACCTGCTTGAGAACTTCTTCCATGGCGTGACCGGTAATTTCATAATGCCACAGGTAATTGCCAAATTCTTCAAACTGGTTGAAGATCATCAAATCCTCACCGGAAGAGCGAAGCTCCCAGCATTTATCAAAAATTTCTTTAACATTGGATTCGCTGCCCGGGGTTTTGATGGTCTCGCCTGCTACACTCGCCAGCCACTCGAAGCGTTCTTTACTCATCTCTTCCGGTAAAATCGCGATGGATTCGCAAGCCAGGAGTGCGGAATCGTACGCACCACCGCGGCAGTAGTTGCCGGTGGAGGGCCAGACTGCTTTTTGGGTGGTAGGGTCAAACTGACCTGTAACCAGGCGTGGCGCCAGGCATCCGAAAGCAGCACCCACCTTGTGAGCGCCGGTCGGGAACCACTTCCCCACCAACACGATGATGCGGGCATCGACACCGGTCAGGGATTTGGGTAATTCAACGTAATTGACGCCGCCAAAGCCGCCGCCGCTGGCCTTGGGTTCGTTATGCCAGCTAATACGGAACAAGTTACGGGGATGAAGATCCCAAAGGCCAATCGAGGCCAATTCTTCTTTGAACTTGTCCGGAATCAACGAAGGGTTTTTCATCTGTGCAAAAGTGGGAACAATAATATTGCGCTCACGAGCGCGCTTCACGGCGCGTTCCAGGCGGTCTTCATAAACGGTGAGGTCAATGGTATACATGGATATGGGTCTCCTGCTAGGGAATCTAAGATTGGATAGAACAGCAATTCAATTGTCAGACAACTAATTATAACGCAGAACTAAAAATCAGGGAACTTGTCTGACAATTGCTTTTTGATGAATTTTGATAAAAATGTGGTGACGTCAACAACTTTTTGAGTGTAATCACCGGCGCTCATCCGGAGACTGGGTAACAATATACAGGGGGCGATTTTTGGCTTCATCATATAATCTGCCAATATATTCCCCCAAAACCCCCAGGGAAATCAACTGCACCCCACCTAAGAATAAGACAGCGATCAGTGCAGAAGCTTGTCCGAAAAAAGCCTGTGATCCAGCCAGACGCAAAGCAATCACGACTGGAATCGCCAAAATACTGATTCCAGCGGATACAAAGCCCATGTACATGGCAACTTGCAAAGGGAAATAGGAAAATCCAGTAATTGCATCGCTGGCAAATTTGACCATCTTCTTCAACGGATATTTGGTTTCGCCTGCAAAGCGAGCGGAGCGTTCATATTCAACCCCAATTTGCTTGAAACCCACCCACACCGACATGCCGCGCAAAAATCGATGACGCTCACGCATTGAATTTAGCACATTCACAACCGCGCGATCCATCAGGCGGAAATCTCCGGTATCCATCGGAATATTCACATCAGTAATGCGGCGGATGATGCGGTAGAAGGCCGCCGCGGTGAACAGTTTAAACCAGGACTCACCCTGGCGCTTGGAGCGTACGGCGTACACCACCTGATAGCCCTCACGCCATTTGGCGATCAGATCCAGGATGACTTCAGGGGGATCCTGCAAATCAGCGTCGATAATGATCACCGCTTCCCCACGGCTGAAATCCAACCCGGCGGTCACCGCGATCTGATGGCCGAAGTTGCGCGCAAAAATCACTGGGATCACAGTAGAATCTTGCCTGGCCAGTTCTGAAATTTGCTCCGTCGAGCCATCAGTAGAGCCATCATCTACCAGCAATAACTCCCAGGATTCGCCTGTTTGCTCCATGACACTGCGCACACGACGATATAGCTCTGGAATATTTTGAGCTTCGTTATAAATTGGCGCAATAACGGAATATGTAGTCATCAGCTTTTCTCAAGTCGTCAACTCGGAAATCGGGAATTCGTCATCGTCCGCAGGGAATGGCGGTAGACCCAAAACACGACAGCGCAGGTACTTTGCAATAATCCACAGGGAGAGCAACACGGGCACGGCCAAAAAAGCTGCCAGTGCGCCATGCAACACCAGCGCTCCCAGAATCGAAACCAACACAATGCCCGAATGAATATGCACTGTGCGTCCCACAATTACGGGGCGCAGCCAAAAGTTTTTCACCATCGTAAGAACCATATACAAAACTAGTACCAGCGCTGCGAACCAGAAATTAGATATAGAGAAGAACGCTGATCCTTCGAGCAAGGCAACCCCAATCGAAAGAACGCCGGAAACAATCGCCCCAATCTCATGCACAAAACTCGTCAGGCCAGTAAATAAGCCCAGCATCACCGCGCCCGGCAAACCAACAATCAGCCACACAATCGAATCCATCACCCCAACCGCCAACATAAAGGTCAATTGACTGCGCATATAATCGGCCCAAACATAGCGCAATTGGCCTAACAGTTTACGAATATCTTCTTGCATGGCGGGGGGGGTGATATTCACGATACCCTCCCCAAAGCGATGACCATCCTGCAAGAAATAGAACCAGCTAATCATCATCACCATAATCCAGATGACATTTTTGGTCACCGCACTCACCACAGCAAAAAAGCTCTCCGCGATCGGAGAAAGCATATCCGTAGAAATTTGTGGCACTGCGGGCAAAAATTCTCGTGGATAAAATATCCATTCCAAGAAATGGATCGGGGTGTTACGCAATTCGGCGTAGTGAGCTGTCAGGCTGGCTGTATTTACGGTGAACAGCCGCACCTGCCCCACCACTATCGGCGTGACAATCGCCGGGGCCGCGGCGATGATGAGGATGGTCAAAATATAGACAATCACAACCGAGGCTCCATGCGAAAGGCGTGTGCGCGTCGATAAAAATCGCACCAGCGGATAGCTTACATAGGCCAATATGGCGGCGATGACCAGCGGATTGATGACGGCGCGGAAATACCAGATAACTCCGATCACCAAAAGTATCAAGACGATCAGCCCGAAATAACGTGCTTCTTTATTCCATTTTCCCTGCTGATTCATTTCCTTATTCCTTGAATTCTTCATATCGAGTCGTTCGTCCCTACCACTTTATGGTAATGCGACTCTCCCCTAGAAAAAGATGGCTTGCGCTGATTCCGATGGACGATTTGGCTCTTACTGAATGCTGCGGTTAATTCCACCGCGACTCGAAAGAACCAATTTCTTATTCTGGGATCAACGCAAGCCACTATGCTGCTATCGTGCGCCGGAGAAGGATCAAATATATTGTCTCACTGCATCTAACACAGGCTTGATTACTGGCGCTTCGCCTGCAGCCATCATGGCAGCATTGACATCTTTCAGCCCGCTGCCCGTATTCACTACAACAACGGTATCATCCGGACCAATCAAACCATCTTGAACAGCTTTGACCAGACCTGCGTAGGATGTGGCTCCTGCCGGTTCGGCAAAAATACCCACGGCGCCAAGCTCACCAATTGCGGCAATAATCGCTTCATCAGGAACCAGAATATAGGCACCATCGGTTTGTGTGGCGGCCCGCAAAGCGCGCAAACCATCGCTGGGCATATTGACCGAAATGCTGTCGGCGCGGGTTGTGGCGTTTACGGCTTTGATCACTTCGGTACCGGAATTGAAGGCATTGGCGATTGCGGCAGATCCAGTGGATTGCACACCAAAAATTCGCGGTACTTGCTCGATCAGACCCAATGTCAACAGGTCTTTGAAGCCTTTGTGGATACCTGAGATGATATTACCATCGCCGACGGAAACAAATATGGAGATGCGGTGTTTGGCATTTGAAAGCTGCATTTGCTCCCAAATTTCAAACGCGGCGGTTTTCTTGCCTTCTGCGGTGAAAGGATTGTACCCGGTATTTCGATTGTACCAGCCAAATTCCTGTGTGGCTTCCAGAGATAACTTAAAGGCGGCATCATAATTATCGTCCACCAACAGCACTTTTGCGCCGAATATTTGTAATTGGGCAATTTTTGCCGGGGGTGCTGTTTTGGGTGCGAAGATGACTGCTTTATGTCCTACGGCGGCAGCCATGCCTGCCAGGGCGGCTCCGGCGTTGCCAGTGGAGGCCGTTACGACAACTTCGGCGCCAATTTCTCGGGCGCGGCCAATCAGCACAGCGCTGGCGCGGTCTTTGAAGGATGCGGTCGGGTTCCTGCTTTCATCTTTGATATATAGATGCCGCAGACCAAGTTTGTACGCCAGGGAGGCGGGAGAAAAGATCGGGGTCCAGCCAGCCGCCCGGAGCGGGGTTCCGTTTCCACCGGGGTCAGGCACCGGCAACAAAGGCAGGTAACGCCACAGCGATTCATCCGCCTTGATGACCAGATCATCCACAGATTTCTTCTTGATGGCATCATAATCCAAGATGACATCCAAATTCCCACCACAGCCCGAGGCAGTGCAAATATAGGTTACATCGTTGGGGCCATATTCAGCACCACAGACCGAGCAATGATACCCGATAAAATTTGTCATGCAGTTGTTACTCCTTCTGCTTCTTCTTGAACGCCTGCCATGAGCAGGCCGAGTTTTTCTGGGGTGGCTTCGTTACGCGGGACAATGCCCATGATTTTCCCTTCGAAGATCACCGCGATTCGGTCGGAAATTGCCATGACTTCATCGAGGTCTTCCGAGATCATCATAATTGCAGTGCCATCCAGCCGTTGTTCCAATAGTTGTTCGTGTACATATTCCGTAGCGCCAATATCCAGGCCACGGGTCGGTTGAGCCGCGATCAGAACACGCGGCTTCCGGGAAATTTCGCGCGCCAGGACAACTTTTTGAATATTGCCGCCGGACAGGTTTTTTGCCATCGTATCCCGTGAGGGGGTTTTTACAGAAAAATCGCGGATCAATTTATCGCTATGCTGAGCGATAACTTTCAGCATCAGGAATCCCCGGCGCGCAAAGGGAATTTTGTGATGCTCACGCAAAACC
>CALCSH010000469.1 GCA_937893815.1 uncultured Anaerolineae bacterium
TTGCAGGAAGTGGATCACATCGGCGTCCCCGGCAACAAATCCGCCCACGGAGGCCAGGGCTTTGCTGAAAGTACTCATGATCAGGTCAGTCGAATCGGTCAAACCAAAGTGGTTGCACGTGCCGCGGCCATGTTCTCCCAGGACCCCAACGCCGTGGGCATCATCGACCATCAAGATTGCCTCGTAATTCTGGGTTACAGCGTAGATTTCATCCAGCGGGGCCAGATCGCCATCCATGCTGAATACGCCATCGGTGACGACCAACACCCGGCGGAGGTTTTCCCGATGGGCGTTGAGCTGCATTTCGAGATCGGCGGCGTCGGCGTGTTCAAAGCGGATGATCTTGGCCCCTGACAGGCGGCTGCCATCGATGATGCTGGCATGATTGAGTGCGTCGGAGAAAATGGCATCTTCTTTGCCTACCAGCGCCGGGATCACCGCCAGGTTAGCCGTAAAACCCGATTGGAAGGTGATTGCCGACTCGACGCCTTTAAACTCAGCCAGACGACGGTCGAGTTCGACGTGCATATCCATCGTCCCGGCGATGGTGCGCACCGCTCCCGGGCCGACGCCATATTGATCCATCGCTTTTTTGGCGGCAGCCACCAGCCGGGGGTGATTCGCCAACCCCAGGTAGTTATTGGAGCAAAAATTGAGCGCTTTTTTACCATCCACCACCAACCAGGCCCCTTGTGGTGATCCCAGCGTGCGTATGTGATTGTACAGCCCGCCATTGTGCAGGTTTTGTAGTTCTTCGTCAATCCAGGTGAGTTTGTCGGTCATTGGCTCCTCGATTCGGATAAATCGGTTGGCAGGTTGAATGTTAAAAGTTGAAAGTTTTCGAACCTGTAACCTTCAACTTTCAACTTTCAACCCATTATTAATGAGCTGTTTCTTTTTGGCGCGTGGTAATTTTTTTATGGCGCGCTCGCGCTTGAGTGCTGTTGAGCGATCCGGTTGGGCTTCAACGTAGACGAGCTGCACCGGGCGGCGCGTTTTCGTGTAGCGTGCCCCGCGTCCGGCGTTATGGGCCGCCACCCGGCGCTTGGGATCGGTCGTCCAGCCGGTGTAAAGCGTGCCGTCACTGCATTCGACCATATAGCAAAAAACGTTTTCCATGCTACTCTTTGCGGCGGGGCGGTTTGCCGCCAAAACGCAGCATATCACTGAAAATACTGGTCGCAGCCGATTTCTCCAAGTGCGGGCGGTCTTCGCTGCCCCAATTCGCATCCTGGCGATCTTGCCACCATTGTTCGCGTCCCTCGCGGGCGCGTTCCAGCCGCTCTGTGAGGGCATCGTAATCTTCGTGCTGAATATCTTCACGCAGGGCTTGCAGCGAAGCAATGACACTGCTCAGAACACGCAGCATATTCTCGCGGTTGAGCATGGCGGTGCTGGCAATCAGAGTGGAATTTCCCAGACGTGCAATCGGCCTGGACACTTCCGCATAGGCGCGCCCGGCCAGTTTTCGTGCTTCACGCCAGCCTGGTTGATCCACGGTGGCATTCAACAGCGCCGCTCCTAAAAACTGTGGCATGACATGTGTAGCCGCCATGATGCCATCGAGTTCAATCAAATCGGTGAACAGCGGCGAGGCCTCTACCAAACGCACTAAATCGGCAGCCAGTTTTACGCCGCGCGAATCGCTCTGGTATGAAGTGGAAATCGCAATCATGCCGCCTCTGAAGAGGTCGGCGCGTGCCGCGTCAATCCCCTTCTGGTCGCTCAGCAGGTATTGCAGCGCTACAACTGGGGTAAGCCCGATATATGAGCAGCTTTCCGGCAATAATTCAGCCGCCCACTCAACAATCTGCGATTTTACCGGAGCGGTATCCATGAGAATTGTGTCAGGCTTCATCGTGGGGGTAATCAATACCATCATTTCCCGAATCTGATCGAGCGGAAGTGCCAGAATCACGGCATCGGCATTGGCAACAGCTTCATCCACATAGCGCACGGTCTCATCCACGGCGTTATATTTGCGTGCCAACTCGGCAACTTTTGGGTTGATATCATACCCAACCCGCCGAATGATCGTTTTCGTTTCGCCCAACGCCATCCCCAACGATGCGCCGATCTGTCCCAAGCCAATGATTGCCAGTTCAAGTTTCATATAGAAATCTCCCTAATGAAGATTATCCGCCGCTTGTAAAACTTCCAGCAGATGATCTTCGCGTGAGTGAATATGTTCGGCGGATATTTTTTCTTGATGACGCCGGATGAGGGAAACTGCCCGGGGTGTAGTTCCTGCCTCTTGTGCAAGCTCCGCACCCCAGGTGGGATGCTGCTCCGCAACCACGAAGGCGCGCGCCAACCCTCGGGGTGGATTCTGTCCCCAGACCTGACTCCGCTGCGGGAAAAATTTCTTCCCTAGAACAACAAAAACCCGCTCCCATAAGCGCAGCGGGTAGCGGATTTTGCCAATATCGTGCAGCAGTGCTGCGACGAGAAGATCGGGGTTGGTCTGCCCCTCCTTTTGGAGGGTTTCTAAAACGCGTATGCTATGACGCTGCTCGCCAGTTTGCATTCGGGTAAATAATGCCATCTGTGCTGGAGTGAGGCGCCGGTTGGTGGTTGTTTTTTGCTGTGAGGTGAGCGGCTTCGCGTGAAGTGCGAACCAGAATTGACGCGCTCGATACGGAATGATATTCATCCAACTCCCACCAGAATTCGAAATAAGAATTGTAAAGGTGGCCCGATCACCCAATTGAGAACGTTAATGCCGATGTAGGGGCCGCCAATGACGACAACCATCAGGATCATTGGGCCATAGGGGCGGATACGAGCCAGAACATCTTGTCCATTGGGTGGCAGCAGGTAATCGGCAATTTTATCGCCATCGAGGGGTGCCACCGGAATCAAATTGAAGAGCATCAGCAACAGGTTGATCCATACAAAATCGTGGAACAGTTGTGTGAGCGTGGAAAGCACAAAATTATTGGGTGATGCAGCATAGGCGGTGAGCAGCCCCATGCGCAAGGGGATGGCCGCCGCTGCCGCCATGAGTAGATTGGACATCGGCCCAGCCAGCGCAACCCACATCAGCGCCGCGGGGGAGCGTCGCTGCAACGCGATGGGGTTTACCTGGACGGGTTTCGCCCAGCCGAACCCGGCCACAATCAGCATGAGCGACCCCAACGGATCCAGGTGTGCCGCCGGGTTGAGTGTCAAGCGTCCATTGAGACGCGGCGTGTCGTCTCCGAAATAATTTGCCGTCCAGGCATGCGCAAATTCATGCACAGAGAAGGCGGTCATGAGTACGATAATACGGGAAATCAGGGTTGTCAGGTCTAGTCCGAGCATCAGTCACCTCTAAATGATACGCTGGATTATACCATCAGGGCTTTCCGTGAGTATAATTGTCGAGAATGGTTCTCTGGGAACTGTTGCTGTTACCCCCAAAGAACTTTGATCATCACAAGGAGAATTCGTCATGCTCGATCAACTTCAACATTTTTCAAAGCAAGAGTTAGAGAAAATTCACAACACTTCCATGCAAATTCTGGGCGAGATGGGGGTGGTTTTCCAGGCGCCGGCAGCCTTGCAGATTTTCAAACAGCATGGCTTTAAGATCAAAGGTAAGACAGTGTTTTTTAACGAACGCCAACTCACTACAGCCCTGGAAACTGTGCCGCGCCAGTTCGAAATCACTGCTCGCAATCCTCAAAAAAGCGTTCTTGTCGGTGGCGGCGACCCGGTTTTTGCACCCGGCTATGGCGCTCCCTTCATCGCAGATGTCAGAGGTGAGCAGCGCCGGGGCACGCTGGAAGACTATATCAATTTCTGCAAACTTGTGCATACGTCTGAGCAGATTGATATGCTGGGTTATGAGATGGTCGATCCCGGGGACGTGCCATCTGAACACGCATACCTCTATTTGATGCAAGCTAATTTGACGTATTCCGATAAACCCTTTATGGGATCGGTTGTGCCGAAGATGGCGGCCCAAGATGCCATCGAAATGGCGAGTTTCTTGTGGGGTGGTAGGGCGTATATTCAGGACAAATATGTGATCTTGCCGACGATCAACCCCATCTCGCCGCTGGTGTGGGATCATAATATGTCTGATGCGATTGTCGTTTACGCAGAGAACCATCAGCCAATTATGTTCGAAAACCTGATGATGTCAGGTTCAACCGGTCCGATCACCCTAGCTGGGACGATTGTGTTGCAGAACGCTGAGATTCTTTCAGGGTTGGTGCTCACCCAGTTGATTACTCCGGGACTTCCCGTCATCTTTGGTAATATCCCCGGCACAACCGATATGCGCAGCGGCAATCTATCGATTGGAGCGCCAGAGACGTCGATCTTTGTTTCGGCAAACGCCCAGATGGCACAATTCTATGGGGTGCCGGGGCGTAGCGGAGGCAACCTCACCGATGCTCACATTCCGGATATGCAGGCCGGGATTGAATCGGCGATCTGCTTGTTGACGGCAATGCGCTCTGGAACTACTTTTTTGCTACACTCTTGCGGTATTCTAGGATCGTATCTGGCGATGAGTTATGAGAAATTCATCATTGACGAAGAGATCATTGCCATGGTCAAGCGCATATTGCGCCCGGTGACGATTTCCGACGCGACCATCGATTTTGATACGATCAAAGAAGTTGGTGTCGGGGGAGAGTTTTTGAGCCACCCTTCGACTTTCGAACATTTTCGGGATGAGCATTTTGATACCATTCTACTCAATCGCATGAGTTATAACGATTGGGTACAACAAGGCAGAAAAGATACTAGCGCTCGGGCTGGAGAAATTGTTCGATCACGGCTGGAGAGTTATGAAAAACCGGAAATGGATCAAGAGATCGAGAAAAGAATTCACAACTATGTTCAAGGTAAAATCGCGGGATAAAGTAATTTGTCCGCAAAAAGACGCCGAAATGCTCGACAACCGTTTTTTTTGCCCGGTGGATCCCCAACGTTTTGAGTAGATCGGAAAGCCTGTTTATTCACAGATTCATTCGATTTGGGGTATGATATAGCAGTAATCAGTAGCCAGCCACCAGCTTTCAACCATCCATCTGGATGCTGTCCACTGGTGACTGATTACCCGATACTGAACACTGGAGGTTTCCATGCAACCCGATCTTACCCAAGAAATTCTCGAACTGGTGCGCCTGACGGCGACCAATTTGCCCCCGGATGTGGAAGAAAAATTACGCGCTTCGCTAAAGCAGGAAGCAGGCGGCTCGGCGGCGGCTGGCGCACTGGACACGATTATCAAAAATGTAGAGATGGCGCGCGCCAACTCGACACCGATCTGCCAGGATACCGGCACCCCCCTCTTTTATGTGCATTACCCCGAGGGCTGGAGCACGCGCAAACTTCGGGCGCAGATTCAGGCCGCGGTGGGGCAAGCCACCCAAAAGTCGTACTTGCGCCCCAATTCGGTCAATGCCATCAGCGGTAAAAATACCGGTGACAATTCCGGCGATGACCACTATCCCACGATCCATTTTGAAGAAGTCGATGAAGATCAACCCCTGACAATGGAGTTGATGCTCAAGGGCGGCGGCTGCGAAAATGTCGGTGCGCAGTACAAACTGCCGGATAATAACCTTGGTGCGGGGCGCGACCTCGAAGGTGTGCGCAAAGTGGTGCTGGATGCGGTCTTCCAGGCTCAGGGTAAAGGATGTGCTCCGGGATCGTTGGGCGTATCCATCGGCGGAGATCGCGGCTCTTCGTACCTGGCATCCAAGGAAGCGCTACTCGGGCAAATGGAAGAATCAAGCTCCGACCCGGAAATCGCCGCGTTGGAGAAGCGCATCACCGAGGAAGCCAATCAAATGGGCATTGGCCCGATGGGCTTCGGTGGCGCAACCACCGTGCTGGATACCAAGATCAAAGGGCTGCACCGCTTACCGGCCAGCTATTTCGTTTCGGTTTCGTATATGTGCTGGGCCTATCGCCGCCGCAAAATGGTTGTGGCCGATGGACAGGTAGCCTATTCGTAAATCCGGAAACTGGTAATCAGGGATTAGGCGATCAGGCCTGAAACGCCTATCCTAATCCCTGATTATCTGATCCCTGATCGCTAACCGGGGGAACTATTTCACAGCCGCGGCTTTTCCCGATACAATAAACCTATGGATAAAACCCAACGCCGATTGTTTGTGCTGGCAGCCCTGTTCGTAGGATTTTATGCCCTGGCCCTGACTCTTTCCCCGGCGGCACATGCCCGCACCTGGGAAGTGGACTATCGTCTGGGGCATTGGCTTGGCTATCTGATCTGGCTGGTTGGTTTTGCGATTGCTCTGCGAGAAACCTCCCGCCGCCTGCCCAAGAGCGATCCTTTATTGCTGCCGCTCATCGCACTGTTGAGTGGTTGGGGTTTGCTGACCATCTGGCGCTTGACCTTCACCTACGGCCTGCGCCAAACTATCTGGCTGGCTGTTGCCCTTGGCGCGCTTATCGTCGGTTTGCGGCTGAAAAATCCGCTTGATGCGCTGCGGCGATACAAATATATTTGGTTGACCAGTGGCATCATCCTCACGGCACTGACTTTGATTCTCGGCACCAATCCCCTGGGGTATGGCCCGCGCTTGTGGTTAGGGTGTTGCGGGGTGTATCTACAACCGTCGGAGCCGCTCAAGCTGTTGCTGATTGTTTATCTTGCCGCCTACCTTGCGGATCATTGGCAGGTTGGCAAGTTGACACGTTTAAACGTTCAACCTTCAAACCTTCAAACCTTTAAACCCTTTAATGTACTAATGCCAACGGTTATTATGACCGGCCTGGCCTTACTTTTGCTCATCGTCCAGCGCGACCTGGGCACCGCTTCGCTTTTCATCTTCATCTACTCGGTGATGATTTTCCTGGCGACTGGCTGGCGGCTGGTGCCGGTGTTCAGCGTGATTGGTTTGGGGTTGGCGGGAACCGCCGGGTATATGCTCTTCGATGTGGTGCGCCTGCGCGTGGATGCCTGGCTCAACCCCTGGCTTGACCCCAGCGGGCGCTCGTATCAGATTGTGCAATCGCTGATCGCCGTCGCCAGCGGTGGAATTTTCGGACGCGGCCCCGGTATGGGGAACCCCGGCGTTGTCCCCGTGGCGCATTCCGATTTTCTCTTTGCCGCCATTGCCGAAGAAACCGGTCTGGTGGGCACGTTGGGGTTGCTGCTTTTGCTGGCTTTCATCGCCCAGCGCGGCCTGCGGATTGCACTCTCGTCTGCCGATCCTTTTCGCCGCTATCTAGCCGCTGGACTAACCGCCCACATCACCGCCCAGAGCATTCTGATCATGGGTGGCAATCTGCGCTTACTGCCCCTGACCGGTGTGACCCTGCCCTTCGTCTCATATGGCGGTTCATCGTTACTGACTTCGTTTCTGGCGCTCTTGATTCTCTTGCATATCAGCGGCTCCGATATCAGACGTCCCGACCTCCTGACGGCAGATGTCAAACCAGCCACGATTTTCCCCCTCGCAGCCATTCTACTCGTCGCCATCGCTGCCACTGTGCTCGTCAACGGCTGGTGGGGTTTCTATCGCGGCCCCGATTTACTCACCCGCAGCGATAACCCTCGCCGCGCTATCGCTGATTTAACGGTGCCGCGCGGCACTCTGCTGGACCGTCACAGCACGCCGCTGGTAGAAACCGTTGGACAGGCCGGAGCATACACGCGAAACATCGATACGCCCGAACTCGGCTCGGTGCTGGGTTATAACCACCCCGTTTATGGGCAGGCCGGACTCGAAGCCACGCTCGATCCCTATTTGCGCGGCCAGCAGGGCAACGACCCCCTCACCGTATGGTGGCATCACCTGCTGTATGGCGATCCACCCCCGGGGTTGGACGTGCGCCTTACCCTCGATCTGAATCTGCAAAATACAGCCGATGAACTTCTGGGCGACCATTCCGGTGCGTTATTGGTGATTAATGCCGTAAACGGTGAAATTTTGACCCTGGCCTCGCATCCGACGTATGACCCCAATCAATTGGATGAAATTTGGGATGAACTGATTCAAGATGCGCGTGCCCCGTTGCTCAATCGTGCTACCCAGGGACGCTACCCGACAGGGGACCTGGCGTTGGTTCTATTCCCGAGCGGTGTGCCCGCCGATTGGCTGGCGTTTGTTCCCCTGCGCTTGCCCGGTGATGATATTCCCCTCACCGCGGAGGCAGCCAGCCCGATGAGCATTGTTCTGCTCGCCGCCGCCTTGAGCAATGACGGCTTTCAACCAGTGCCCAAGATCGTCCAGGCCTACCAATACCCCGAAGACGGCTGGAATTTACTCCCGGCGTTGGGCACAGCGCGAAACTACCCGACCCTGGCGGATGCGGCCAATTTCGCCGAGGAAGGCGAACGAACCTGGCAGATTACTTTGCTCCCTGAGGGAGAAGAACTCACCTGGTTTTTGGGGGGAACGTTGCCGGGCAGCGAGAGTAAACCACTGGCGGTAGTACTCGTGCTGGAAGAGCGCAATTTGGCACTGGCCGAGGCGATTGGCGCGGCAATGCTGCAAGCTGCACAAACTCCGTGATCGGGGGTGGTAGGCGGTTGGTAGTGGATGATTAACTGTCAACCGCCAACGATTAACTCAACTCAGCAGACTCAAACCATTCCGCTACCGGGGTAACGTTTACATCCGGAGCAGGGCCAGTGTCACCATCCCATTGGGGGGTATTTTCAGCGGTCACCAGCGGCTTGACAGCCATATCTTCAGTGACAACAATTTGACAGGCCAGACGGACTTTACCCAGTTGGTCATTGCTCTTGAGTTTGTCGTATTCGGCACGCGTCATCTGAGCGGGTTCGCCGCTCTCGAATTCCACGCGGCAGGTGGTGCAGCGTGCGTTGCCTCCGCAGCGATGGCCGATGTGTATTCCGGCTTCTTCGATAGCCAGCACCAGGCGCTTACCGGCATCCACTTCGATCGTTTTTCCATTCACAGTTAATTTGGGCATGACATCCTCTCTTTTTTTATGAGGAAGCCAGGAAATCAGAAAAATAGTTCCAGGCTTCCTGGTTTCATTATAGACTCTACTGCAAAAAGCCGATGACGGAGATGTCCGCCGGAATATATGGGGGTGGTGGCGAAGCCACCACCCCCATATATTCCGGCGGGAACACCTGCACGGTAGTTTTTTTCAGTGGAATCATTATAGTTTTACGTGACGATCTGACGTTCTGACGAGTATACATTATACAATTTTTCTTCCACAATCTGGCGTATGCGCTTGATGGCACGATAAATCTCTTCGTAGGTGGTGTAGAGCGGCGTCACGCCCAGACGAATATTGTCGGGGGCGCGGAAATTGGGGATCACACGCAGCCCATCGCCTTCGATCAGTGCCTTGCAGATGCGGAAGGCCTCTGGGTGGCGCAGGGAAATGTGCGAGCCACGCTGCGCTGCATCCAGCGGGGAGCCAATTTCAAACCCCTGGGGCAGCAACCACGCCCGGGCCAGGTTCAGCAGGTATTCGGTTTGTTGGATGCTCTTGGCGCGCAGGCATTCCATTCCCGCCTCCAAAATAATCTCCAAAGCCGGTTCCAGCGCCAGCAACGAAAGCATGGGGATTGTGCCGACGCGGAAGCGGGCAATGTCTTCGGCGGCGGTAAAATTTAGGTCGAAATCGAAAGGCGATTGTGCCGCAAACCAACCCCAGATCGGGGAGTTGAGTTCGTTCTGCAGATCTTTGCGCACGTAGAGAAACGCCGGGGAGCCGGGGCCGCCATTGAGATATTTGTAAGTGCACCCCACTGCCAGATCAACATTGCAGGCGTTCAGGTCGAGCGGCACTGCCCCGACGGAGTGCGAGAGATCCCAGAGCATCAGCGCTCCGGCTTGATGCGCCTGTTCGGTGACGCGGCGCATATCGTGCATGAAGGCACTTTTGAAAGCAACATGCGTCAGGCCGACCAGGGCGGTATCAGAATCGATGGCCGCGTGAATGTCGTGTGGATCAATGCTAATACTGTCGAGCGAGGGAATTAATTCCAGGCGATGCTGGTTGCCGAGCAGGTCGATGATGCCCTGGTAGATATACAGGTCAGAGGGAAAGTTGAAGACATCACTGACGATTTTGTGCCGCCCGGGTCGAGCGCGCACCGCCGCCGTTGCCAGCTTGAATAGGTTGCTGGAGGTGGCTTCGCAAACCAACACTTCGTCGGGCTGTGCGCCGATCAGTTTGGCAATTTTCGTACCCAATTCGGCGGGCTTTTGCACCCAGCCCTCGTTCCAACTGCGGATCAGGCGCTGGCCCCATTGGCGCTGGATGGCGTCTTGCAGGGCGGGCAGCGTGACTTTGGGCAGGCGTCCCAGCGAATTGCCGTCGAGATAAATGAGATTCGGATCATCGATGACGAATTGCTGACGATAGGCGGCGAGTTCGTCGCGGATGTCAAGTTGACGGGCGTGGGAGAGGGTGGCCGTTTGCGTCATGGTGATATTGTACCTGACGAATTGGCGAGTAAGCGAAAATTTACGCTAACTGATAGTCTCGCACCCCTTGACATTAACGTTACGTCATCGTTTATACTCTCTGACGAGGTCATGGCCATGAAATACACTGTCAAACAACTTGCCGATTTTGCTGGCGTCAGCTCGCGTACGCTGCATTATTATGACGAAATTGCGCTGCTCAAACCTTCGTCACAGGGCGAAAATCGCTATCGTTACTATGATGAGGCGGCGATGCTGCGCTTGCAGCAAATTCTGTTCTACCGCGAATTGGGGCTGAGTTTGCAGGAAATTAGGGAGATTCTCGATCAACCGGATTTCGATGTGCTCAATGCGCTGGCAGAGCACAAAACGGCGTTACAAAAGCGTGTGCGTCGTCTGGAGTGCCTGATTGACACGGTGGATGACACACTGGATTATTTAACTGGAGGTAAAAAGATGAGCGAAGATCAAATTTTTGAAGGCTTTAGCGAAGAACAGCAGGAAATGTATGCCGAAGAAGCTCGCCAGCGTTGGGACTCAGACTTGGTAGATCAATCCATGAAGCTGTGGAAAAGCTATTCCCCCGAAAAGAAGCAGCAGGTTCTGGATGAGGGTAAAGCGGTCTATGTCGATATTCTTGCCAATATGGAAGCGGGCAAAGACCCCGGCGGCGCTGAAGTTCAGGGCTGTCTCGTCCGCTGGCATAAGCACATGCGCTACTTCTATGAGCCAACCTGGGCGATCTTGCGCGGTCTGGGACAAGGGTACGCCAACGACCCTGCTTTCCGGGTGAATTTCGAAAAGATGCACCCCGATCTGCCGGATTTTCTCAACGATGCAATTCAAATTTATACGGCGGGGAAGGCGTAGACAACAGGTAGAGGAAGTTGAAGGTTGAAAAATAGGCGCAGTAACATTGCTCGTTACTGCGCCTTCCTCTATAGATGATTTGGAAATCTTAGAGTGCGGTGATGCCTTCGTAGAGCAGATTGACCCCTGCAATCAAAAGAAAGAAATAGATCAAATTGTAGAATAAGCGCTGATTGATGCGGCTTTGCAGTTTGATCCCCAGAAAAATTCCCACCGGGACGAGCGGGCTAAGCATCAGCGAGGTGGTGAGATTCCCCAAATTGAGCTGACCAAGAAAATAATACGGCACCAATTTAACATAATTGACGATGGCGAAAAACATCACATTTGTGCCCACAAAAACAGATTTCTCTAGGCGTTGAGGCAGCAAGTAGACACTCACTGGCGGGCCGCCAGCATGCACGCTAAAACTGGTGAATCCAGCTACAGCGCCCCAGAAACTTCCCCGTGCCCGGTTGGGGGCCTGTTTTTCAAGAGTTGGACGCCCAAAGAAGAAATTTAATACGAAAAACACCGACATCACGCCAATCAGTACCCGTATATGGGCATCACTTAAATAGCGAAAGGTCAGTGCGCCCAATATAATGCCGAGCATCGCTGTGGGCAGTAAGATTTTTATATTTTGACGATCCCATGAGCGACGGTAATGCCAGACATTATACAGATCGATGGCGCACAGCAAGGGCAGCATAATCGCCGCTGCCTGTGCAGGGGGGATGACGAAGGACATCAACGGAACAGCGAAAACACCCAACCCGGTGCCAAATCCGCTCTTGGAGATGCCCACAAGTACGACTGCTAAACTGGCGAGAAGGTAAAAATAAACGTCGCTGTTCATAGGATTAGGAAACCAGGAAGTGCTGAAATATTTTTTCTGGTTTCATCGTTTCCTCATAAAAACCATGCAAAGTTGATCTTGAAATTCAAGCCACCACGCGCACAAATTTGCGCCGACCCACGCGTAGCACACCGGGGCCGGGGAAATCGACCAACGCGTCTTCGAGTTTTTCACTATCCAGACTGACGGCGTTTTGTTGTACCATGCGCCGCCCTTCGCCGCGGCTACTCACCAACCCGCTCTCCGTAAGTACATCCAGTACAGATTGACCAGCTTTCAGGGTGTACTCCTCCATATCTTCGGGGTCATCACCCTGCTGGAATACACGCACAAAGGAAGCTTCTGCTTCCTTGGCGGCAGTTTCACCGTGGTAGATGCCGACAATTTCATGTGCCAGGCGCATCTTGGCATCGCGCGGATGCACTTTGCCCTCAGCAAGTTCTCTCTCAATCACTTCAATCTCCGGCGGAGTCAGGCGGCTGATCAGGCGGTAGAAAGCGCCCATCGCTTTGTCGGGAACGCTCATCACTTTTCCGTACATATCCTCGGGCGTCGCCAGCAATGGGATGTGATTGCCCAGTGATTTGCTCATCTTAACTTCGCCATCCGTGCCCGGCAAAATGCCCATAATGATACCGATATTGGGCTGGACACCTTTAGCGGACATCAGCTTGCGGGCCGCGGTGACGATATTGAATAATTGATCGGTGCCGCCCACCTGCACATCGGTGCGCAACGCGTAGGCATCGTAGCCTTGCATAATGGCGTAAAAGGTTTCATGCAGGTAAACCGGATCGCCTTTATCCCAGCGCAGGCGGAAATTTTCACGCGTCATGAACTGCTGAATGGTGAAATTGGATGCCAGCTTGATTAACTCAGCAAAAGTCAATTTTGAGAGCCAGTCGGCGTTGTAGACGATTTTTGTTTTATCAGCGTCGAGAATCTTGTAGGCCTGTTCAGCGTAAGTGCGGGCGTTGTAATCAACTTCTTCCGGAGTCAACTGCGGGCGTAGCTTGTCTTTATCAGAAGGGTCGCCAATCAGCGATGTATAGTTACCCACAACGAAGGTCACTTCGTGGCCCAATTCCTGGAATTGGCGCAATTTGCGCATCGGCACAGTATGTCCCAGGTGCAAGTCGGATGTACGCGGGTCAAAGCCGCAGTAGACCTTCAGCGGGCGATTTTCTTTTTCGGCAGCTATCAGGCGTTGGCGTAATTCATCGGCCATCGCATTGTGCAAATGGTCGTCACCATATTCGGTGCCTTGCATCAATAGGGCAACTTGTTCGTCTATTGTCATTTTGGTCTTTATATTCTCCTGAACCCCTCACACCCGGCCCATTTCCCACTGGGAGATGGGCCGGGTGTGAGGGAAATGAACAAAAAGCGCCCTCGAACCGAGAGAGCGCATCGCAGGAACGCGGCTGGCGTCACGCTCCTACGGTCGTGAATAATAGCGTGCTTTTTCGCTGTCGACGCGTTTGGTTAGATTTGCCGTTGCGAGAATTTCTTTTAAGATTAATGTGCCTTGGGCAAATCCCAATTGGCCTTTGAGATCACCTTGCACCCGAACTTCACCCAGGGTTCTGAAAACGAAGCGGGCAGCCGGGCCAATCACATGAACGCGCTGCCCAAAAGACGATTCCAGCACTCGAACTTCTTGCACATCTTCCCATTTCAGGTCAACGGAGCGCAGCCCGTTTCGGTACTGGATTCCCTCAGGGGTAAGACTCAGTTTGGTTTTGCGATCCACCCAATTGCCCAGGCTGATGCTGCTTGCTGAGAGAAGGAACAACACCAGGAGCAGAATTGGCCCCCAGGTGGTGCCGTGATCCGCCCAAAGTGTGACCGCCAAATAGATCAGCGTCAGGAATACCAGCAGCCAGGCCATCCATTCTCCCTTGCGAGGAATCAATTCAGGCATGAAATCGCGGGAAGTGTTCATGGGGAATATTATACACTGCTCCCATAAAAAAACCCAAAGCGCATATCAGGTCTTTCAGAATTGATGTGAGGAGCATCAATTCTGAAAAAAACGCAAATGTCACTTCGGGTTTTTATATGGCTAATTATCGCCCAATACGATTGGGCGAGAGGATGTACCTATATTTTAATAATCGTCTTCTTCATCTCCGTAATCAAAATCGTCATCGCCGTAGTCGTCACTGTCCTCGAAATCGAAATCATCGGAACCCTCTTCGTCCGGTTCGTAAATTAAATCTAACTCCAAGGGATCAAGCCAGATGACTTCGAGATCAGTTTTGCACAATGTGCATTTGATGATCTCACCCATTTTGACTTGGTTTGTCACTTTGACAGAAGCACCACAAGATGGACATTCAGCCAGCATATTCATTTTTTCTCCATTTTTATGTGTCAAATAGATGCGAAGGGTTAAGACACATTTTCGAGAACAGTTTAGCACCGGTGTGTTGAATAAAGATATGTTGGTTGTGTGAAAAATGTATAAAATATGCGCTAATCGTATGATTTTTTATACAATAGGACGTACGCACTTGTACAAGAGAATGCCCGAAAATAGGGGT
>CALCSH010000470.1 GCA_937893815.1 uncultured Anaerolineae bacterium
CGGGAATGATGCGTGATTGACTATCACAAATCGAACCGGGTTGAGCGCTCCCCAAATGCGTGCAGGTTCATTGAACCATTCACAGGAATGCATCGTGAAATCCGTTCTGCCGTTGGCCAGAATATCCACGACGCCGTTGAAATCGCCATCACATGCATCATATTTGTAGATGGTTTCTCCGGAGTAGACTTTAATAAGATTGAAACCCGGTTCAATTTCGAAGGTCTTTTCTTCGTAACCAATGAGTTCCAGGCTTATCGTTTTCGGCAGGTGATTATTGACTTGCAACACCGTTGGTTGAGAATCGCAGGGTATGATTGTAATTGTTACATCATCCTTCATGTCAATCTGTCCGTCTGCTACACCAACACCATCGACTTGTGAAGGTGCACACGCATACTCGTAAAAATACCAATAGGTTTCGTCATTGTCTAGCAATATATCTTTCTGACCATATGCAGGGACAACAAACACTGCCTTGGCACTGCCATCATCGGCTCCATACTTGGCAAACTGAGCATATACTTCTACACGAATATCTCGTTTTGTCTTATTTACAACTCGGAACGTGCTGTCATCATCTGCTGCAGAGGCACTGGTAAAAACGCCCACAGCAACCAGCAGGGCGGCCAGAACGGCCCAAATTATATATTTTTGCCCTTTCATGGTTTTCTCCTTTGTTCAAGATGTGACATAATGTCACGATTTTTTTCGATCAAGATGGGCGTATTATACCAATAAATCAAGGTTACGCACACTGCGACAATGGTACGCAAAAATGCTCATTTAACGAAAAATCAGTTAAGATAGAAGTATGAAATCCCTTCTTCTCATGCGCCATGCAAAATCGAGTTGGAATCATTCGGGATTAACCGATCACCAACGCCCACTCAATCAGCGCGGTCTGAGAGACGCGCAACGTATGGGAGACCTGCTCAACAGCGAAGATTTAATTCCGGAGATCATTTTAAGTTCTACCGCAGAAAGAGCGAAATTGACCATCCGCGAATTGTTGAAAACCTGTCATTTTGATGGCCCACTCTACTATTTCGACGAGCTTTACGAAGCAGATATCGATGATTATATAAAGTGCATTCACACTTTGAGTGCCAACGCTCAATTGGTGATGATGGTTGGACATAATCCTGAGATCAGCTCATTCCTCGAAACGATTTGTGATTCCTATGAACATATGCCCACTGCGGCGATTGCCTGGGTCCAGTTTCGATGTGAGAAATGGACTGATATTCCCGGTACAACCGGTGGAAAACTCGTTAAGCTTTGGACACCGAAAAGGTTGCCGCATTAGCGTCATTCCCGCCAGCGTAACAAAACCGAAATGACACGATAGATGTCAGTTATCTTGTTTCAAGGAGCAAGCTCATGAGTAAAAATACTCAACACATCCCAGGAAAGATTCTCGCTGCTACCGAGCAATACCCGCCCCCAGTGCCCACTTTAGCCGATTTTTACAAACCACCAGACGACCAATCCCTACCGGAAGAGGAATCCATCGTGGAGCAGATTTCAGATGCAGCTGCTCCTGAATATCCGCCACCTGTGCCATCCTTGGCAGATTACTATACACCGCCGAACAAAACCCCGATGGCAAATTTCTCCTCCGATGGGACCTCCCCACCCACAGCAATAACCGAATCCTCAAATCGCCCTATCCCAAAATCAAACCAGAAAAAAATCAAAAAGAAATCAAAAAAAAGTAAGCGGAAATAGAAATCATGGCTACGGAAAACAAGAAGTTTAATCTTGGGCATCCCACATATTATATTAATCGCGAGATAAGTATGCTCGCTTTTCAGGAACGCGTTTTTAACGAAGCCCGTGATAAAAGGCATCCGCTGATTGAGCGAACCAAATACCTGGCCTTTGTGGGTTCAAATTTGGATGAGTTTTTTATGGTGCGGGTGGGTGGGCTGAAAATGCAGTACGATGCAGGAGTCTCACAGCTTTCGATTGATGGCAGCACACCTGCGAATCAACTGGCTGAAATCCGAAAAAATGCCTACCAATTGATGACGGATGTGCGCAAATATTTCTCTGAGGAGATGCTACCGGAACTGAAACAGGCCGGAATCTTCATCTTAAATTATGAAGAACTAACGCCAAAACAGAAGGAAAAAACGAACGACTATTTTCAAGAAATAGTATTCCCTGTGCTAACTC
Source organism: uncultured Anaerolineae bacterium (assembly GCA_937893815.1). GTDB lineage: Bacteria > Chloroflexota > Anaerolineae > Anaerolineales > UBA11858 > NIOZ-UU35. The sequence continues at coordinate 2,182 of CALCSH010000470.1, forward strand.
CGCTGGCATTCGATCCGGGGCACCCTTTTCCGCATATTTCCAACCTGAGTTTGAATTTGGCGGTACTGATTCGAGATACGAATGGACATAAGCATTTTGCCAGGGTAAAAGTGCCTTCGACACTGCCAAGGCTCGTACCCATCAAACGTTCTTCGGGAAGCGTGCGGCGCGATGGCACGGTTCCTCATGAGCATTATTTTGTCTGGCTGGATCAGTTAATCGCCAATAATCTGGTATATCTTTTTCCTGGCATGGAGATGCTTGAAGTTCACCCATTTCGATTGACTCGCAACGCGGATATGATCATTCAGGAGTTGGAGGCTGGCGATTTATTGGAGGCCATGGAAGAGAGTGTACGCAAACGTCGCTTTGGCGTTGTGGTGGAATTAGCGATTAATCAAGATATGCCCGGCTATATCCTGAATATTTTGCTCGAAAATTTAAGTGTCGATCCAAACGACGTGTACAAACTCGATGGCCCGCTCGGCTTGAGTAGTTTAATGGAGCTGAGTAATATTGATCGCTTTGATCTCAAGGCAGAGCCTTTTATTCACCATATTCCACCACAGCTAAAACTGGAAGGAACCGATCGTAATATTTTTGCTGCAATTCGCCAGGGAGATATTCTTCTACACCATCCATATGACTCGTTCGATCCAGTTGTGAAATTCTTGCAGGCAGCCGCCAAAGACCCCAATGTTCTGACGATTAAACAAACACTCTATCGCGTGGGGCGCAATTCGCCAATTGTACGCGCGCTGCTGAAAGCACGTCGAGATTATGGCAAACAAGTTGCCGTATTGGTCGAACTCAAAGCGCGCTTTGATGAGGAAAGCAATATTGAATGGGCAAAGATGCTGGAGCGTGAAGGCGTGCATGTGACGTATGGTTTGTTAGGATTAAAGACCCATTCCAAAATTACACTGGTGATCCGTAAAGAAGGCGAACGTATTCGGCGCTATGTACATCTAGGCACCGGGAACTATAACCACTCTACAGCGAAACTCTATGAGGATATTGGCCTATTCACTTGCGATAACGAAATCGGGGCAGATGCAACCGATTTATTTAATTACCTGACCGGGTATTCCTCACAAAATCAATTTCGAAAATTGCTGATCGCCCCTATCAACCTTCGGAGTCGGCTAGAAGAACTCATTCACCGAGAAACTTTGTTTGCACAACAAGGGAAAGACGCTCGACTGATCTTTAAGATCAATGCGCTGGTTGATAAACCGATCATCAAATCGCTTTACAAAGCTTCACAAGCTGGCGTAAAGATTGATCTAATTAGCCGCAGCATGTGTAGTTTGCGGCCTGGCATCGAAGGGGTTAGTGAGAATATTCGCGTTTTCAGTCTTTTAGGTCGTTATCTGGAGCATAGCCGCATTTTCTATTTCAAAAATGATGGCACGCCACAAATTTATATGGGCAGCGCCGATTTGATGCCGCGCAACCTCAACAACCGGGTGGAGGTAATTTTCCCGGTTGAAGACACAAAAATCGTGGAATATATACACGACAACATTTTATCGGCCTACCTGCGGGATAATTCAAAAATCTATCAGATGAAGACGGATGGAACTTTCGAGCAACTTCAGCCCGAAAAGGATCAGGCTGCATTTTCTACTCAAGATCATTTCATCCAACGCACACAGCACGCACAATTGGAAATCGATGCCTGACAAAAAAGGCATGAAGATAGCGAAATCATCTTCATGCCTTTTTGTAGATTGGCTGTTTTTATGGGTAAATTTCTGGAACAAAAGTCTGATCAGTAATCGGGGGGCGCACATACCCGCTAACCTTGGGTAACGGCGGCAACTCAATGGGATCTATTGTCATATCTTCGTAGGGAACCATACTCAGCAAGTGATAGATACAGTTCAAGCGGGCATGCCGCTTGATGTCAGCATTTACTACATACCAGGGCGCTTGTTTAAGATCGGTTGCTGCGAACATGCGATCTTTGGCAATCGAGTACTCCAGCCAGCGTCGGCGCGATTCAAGATCCATGGGGCTGAGTTTCCATCGTTTTACGGGGTCATTATTTCGAACACGAAAACGCCGTTCCTGTTCTTCATCGCTAACGGAAAACCAGTACTTGATCAAAATAATTCCCGAACGCACCAACATACGTTCAAATTGCGGACAAGATCGCAAAAATTCCTGATATTCAGATTCCGAACAAAACCCCATCACCGGTTCTACAAGCGCCTTGTTATACCAACTACGGTCGAAAAGCACCATCTCACCGGCTGCAGGCAATTGAGCAACATAACGCTGAAACCACCACTGTGTTTTTTGGCGTTCTGTCGGCGTACCCAGAGCAACCACGCGAACAATACGAGGATTCAGGCTTTGAGTAATTCGTTTGATCACGCCTCCTTTGCCCGCTGCATCGCGTCCCTCAAACAGTACCACCACACGCAACCCTTTTTGCTTTATCCACTCCTGGAGTTTTACCAGCTCTACCTGTAATTTCTCCATTTCCTCATAATATTTTTTCTTGGAAATCTTTGCCGATCCTGATTCTTCTGCTAATTTGTCTTTCACTACTTCTCCCTTGGCCATTGCTACCTCCTTACAGTGTACGCATATCATAATAAGGATTTGCTCTCGATTCAAGCAGGAATAATGAACGACAAAGCAACCGCTCCCTCAAATTTAAAGGGAGCGGCTTTTGGATGTCAGATTGTTTCAGAAAAAGAGGGGAATCTAACGCCCGATGGGACGCCAAGCAGGATCAAAATCCCAAGAGGGATTGAAAGTCAATTGGGTGAGTTCACTCCCGCTAGATCGCATCACATAAATGCTGTGCTCGGCCCCGGCAGCCCAACTTTCAAAGGCTAACCAAAACCCATCCGGCGAGAAATTCGCTTCCCGCATAGGAATGCCTCCATGGACAGGATAAACACGAAATTCTGCTGTGCCGCCTTCGGGGTAACTCGCGCCCATTAATCTGGGGACTCCAAATTGCTCCTTCTGTGTAAAAATCAAAACATGCCCATCTGGCGACATGATCGGGTCTAAATCCCAAAGGCTGCCACCACTTGCCGAAAAACGATGCGGATCACTGCCATCCGGATTCATCGTCCAAAGCTGATATGGCCCATTGCGCGTGGTCGAAAAGATAATTTTTGCCCCATCTGGAGACCACTCGGGCTGCTGATCCCGATGATCAATCGAAAGTTTTTGTACATCTTTCGATTCTAAATCCATCACATAGATTTGTGGGCGAAAATCATCTCGCATGGATGTAAACGCTAAATACTTCCCATCAGGTGACCAGGCCGGGTCAAAATCGCCACCACCTGTAGTAGGCAAGGGTTCTAATCCGCTGCCATCCGCATTGATAATGAAGAGACTGGCAGAGCCATACGTTTCGCTATTCTCTTCGCAAGGCGAAATAAAAACCAGACGTGTGCCATCAGGCGACCAGTCGGGCTGGCAAGCTCCCCATTGAACATCTGTGAGTTGGTGCAATTCTGTTCCAGCAATATCGACAAGCCAGATTTGTGGGATTCCACTTTGGTCTGAAGCAAAAGCAATTTGGCCATGACCACCACCCTGGGGCGTGGCCGTTGGGGTGTATTTCGATGTTTTTGTGATCGTTGGCGTCACAGTTGGCGAATTGGTGTAGGTAAATGTCGCTGTTGGCGTTAATGTAGGCGGCAATGTCTGCGTAGGCGTTTGTGTCGCTAACAACGCCTCGGTTGTTGCTGTCGGAACAGGTGTTTCTGTAGCTAGCACAATGGTAGCAGTTGGCAAATCTGTAGGAAGCAAGGTCGGCACTTCTGTTGGGGTTGCTGGCAATGGAGTGATCGTAGTTGTAGCCGTTGGCGAAGCGGCCAATGGTAGGGCAGCCAACCATTCTTTCGCCCTCTCCGGCTGAATGATGTAGATCGCTCCGATCGTGCTGATGAGCAACACCAGCAAAAAGACGAATGACATTAAGCATCCGCGACCTCGATTTGGCTGCGGGCGCGGCATAGGTTGGAATTCATCATCTTTCAGTGGCGTGCTGATGGGAATCGGCTTTTCTAGCCATCCACCAAAGATTTTCTTGTCAGCCTGGGCGGAAGCCTCACCTGTTTTTACCGATTTAATGGGCTGACTTCCCAGAGGTTTGAGTACGCCTTGATCGATCACCTTGCGCTTGGCTGACAAACCCGTCCCTGATAGTGCCTGTTTGAATTCATCTGCGTTTTGATATCGATCATCTGGATGAACAGATAAGGCTTTTTCGATTACCTTCGAAAAGCGGCGCGAAACATCCGGGTTTCGGTCGCGTAGGGGAGTTAGTTCGACTTGTTCCATCGTACGAGCCAAACTATCTTCCGGCACGATACCCGCCACCGATGCATATAAAGTCGCGGCCAACGAATAAATATCCGACCGATGGTCTGTGCGCGCTCCTCCGTATTGTTCTGGCGGCGAATATCCCGGTGTCATGGCGCGCGCTCCGGTAGTTGTGCGCTGTCCTGTAAATGCTACCTTGGCGAGACCAAAATCTACCAGGAAGATGGCACCATCCGGTGAGATTTTGACATTCCCAGGTTTGATATCTCGATGCAGAATCGGAGGGTTTTGCGTGTGCATATAGGTCAGCGCATCACACATGGCTGCACCAATCAGCAAGGCTTCTTCTTCCGAAATCACACCAACCTGATCCATGCGCTCGCGCAAATCTTCCCCCTCAATATAATCCATGACCAAATATTGCCCCTGGCCTTCTATCACAAAGTGATCAGATACGCGCGGCAAATTCGCATGACGCAATCCAGCCAAAATCGTAGCTTCGCGGCGAAATTGCCGCGCATACTCATCGGTAGTAAAGAGATTTTCCTTCACAGCAACTTCTACCCCCAAGTTGTCATCTACCGCCCGGTAGATTGCCCCCATACCTCCCTGACCTAATATTTCCAAAATTCGATATCGATTGTGTAATGATGCGCCACGGTCCAGAGTCATAAAAATACTCGAGTAAACTGCCCTTACAATAAAGATTTGAGGGTCTCTGAGATTTCGCAAGGTAAAGCCCAGATTTGGGGGTGTGGCGGGTGTTTCACACCCGCCACACCCCCAAATCTGGGAACCTCCACGCAAAGTCTCAAAGAGCCAGATTTGATAAAATGTACGAACAAATAAGAGATTGCCGCTAAAGAATATGGAGCCAAACACTCCCCAGTTTTTGATCTACTTCTCAAAAAAATAGAGTAGAAAATCTACCACGATTATTCTACTACGTATTTTTTGGCAAATAACATACAATCCTGTCAGAAAACAATTCAGGGTCTTTGGGAATCCCCGTGGTAGTAATCCAGATTAAGGGGTTTCTCACGGCAATTCCTAAAGACTAAGAATTTGGCGCCAAAAAATCTTCACCGATGCTGCCCGAATAAAAAAGAGTGTGGAACAAGCCTTGCCTGCTCAACACCCTTTTTCTGAAACTCGCCCAAATTATGGACAATGAAATCTAGATATCCAAATTCCGTACTTCCTGCGCATGTGTAATGATAAAACGCCGTCGAGGGGGAACAGCTGCGCCCATCAACATATCAAACGTGCGATCAGCCTCGGCTGCATCTTCAATCGCCACTTGCAAGAGTGTGCGCTCCGCCGGGTCCATGGTTGTTTCCCACAGTTGCTGCGGATTCATTTCGCCCAAACCTTTATAGCGCGAGATTGTAGCGCGATCATCTGAAACGCCCAATTGGCTCAAAATAGCATCTTTATCCGCCTCGGTATACGCATATTCAGATTTCTTGCGATAACTAACCCGATATAGCGGCGGCTGGGCAATATACAAATGCCCCGATTCAATCAAGGTCTGCATATAACGGAAGAAAAAGGTCAGTAATAGCGTGCGAATATGCGCTCCATCCACGTCAGCATCGGTCATGATAATAATTCGGCCATACCGAAGCCCTGTCAGATCAAATCCCTCACCAATGCCAGTGCCTAACGCCGAAATTAACGCTTTGACTTCGTTATTGCTTAGAATTTTATGTAACCGAGCGCGTTCTGTATTGAGAATCTTACCACGCAGCGGCAAAATCGCCTGAAAATGTCGGTCGCGCCCCTGTTTGGCAGAGCCACCTGCCGAGTCACCCTCGACAATATATAACTCTGTTTTTTCCGGGTTGCGCTCCGAGCAATCCGCCAATTTCCCGGGAAGAGTCAGGCTTTCCAATGCCGATTTACGGATAACCAGATCGCGGGCTTTGCGAGCCGCCTGGCGCGCTCGCGCCGAAGTCAGACATTTTTCAACGATAGATTTGCCCGCGCTGGGATTGCCTTCCAAAAACAGACTGAAGGCATCATTGACAACTTGCTGGGTGATAGTCTGCACTTCGGGGTTCATCAACTTGACTTTGGTTTGACTCTCAAACTGGGGATCGGGGTGTTTGATGCTCACGATGGCGGTCAAGCCTTCACGGGTATCCTCCCCTTTGAAGTTGGAATCGACATCCTTGAGCAATTTCTGCTTGTTGGCATAATCGTTGATCGTACGCGTTAGCGCCGAGCGCAGACCAGTCAGATGAGTTCCACCATCGATGGTGTTAATTGTATTCGCAAAAGCATACACCGATTCGGCATACGCATCGGTATATTGGAACGCGACATCAACGGTAACATCATCGATTTCTTTTTCAACATGCACCACTGGATGCACGGTTTTTCGATTTCGATTCAGATACCGCACAAAAGATGTAATCCCACCCTCAAAATAGAAGTTCATTTCGCGATCTTCGCGCTCATCCAGCAAATAAATACTAACACCTTTGGTCACAAAGGCCATTTCGCGGAAGCGCTGCATCAGCGTTGAGAAGCGATATACCAGATCCTCACCAGTGAAGATCGTTTCGTCAAATTTGAAAGTTTGCTTGGTTCCGGTTTCATCCTTGGGTGCTTTACCAATGACTTTCAACTGCGTAACAGGTTTTCCGCGTTCGAAACGTTGGGCATAGACATTGCCATCGCGCTTGACTTCAACTTCAAACCATTCCGAGAGGGCATTGACGGCTGAAAGGCCGACACCATGCAGGCCACCCGATACTTTATAGCCACCATCTCCAAATTTACCGCCGGCATGAAGCACCGTCATCACAATTTCCAAGGCGGAAATGCCACGTTGAGGATGAATATCAACCGGAATGCCGCGTCCATTGTCCGTAACCGTGACACTGCCATCTTCGTGAATGATGATCTCGATCGCATCACAATAGCCCGCCAGCGCTTCATCGATTGAATTATCTACCACCTCATAAACCAGGTGGTGCAATGCGCGAATATCCGTACCGCCGACATACATACCTGGGCGACGGCGTACCGCCTCCAGCCCTTCGAGTACCTGAATATCTTTTGCCTCGTAAGACAGGTTATTCTTTTCTGCCACGAAAGCCTCCATTTCTCATTCTAACTTTTATCCAGCAACCGTGGTTGCCTGTGCCGATTGGTGATCCAATATTGATTGCACCCATTGAGATGCTTGCTGATAATAAACAAAACTTGCCGATAATAAACCAGTAGTCGCAAACGCGTGCCCAGTAAACCCGAGGAGCGTGAGCCAGGAATTTTCCGGAGGAATGATCCAAAGCATATCGAGTATCTGATTGATAAATACCAGGCTAACAATGAATGTGGCTGTTGAAGGCAGTGTCATGCGGATAATTTGCACACTTTTCCGGATTGCGGGCCACAAAGAACTTCGATTGGTCAAGATGCCATGCGGTGCAAATAAAAGCGGGAAAGCCACCCACATGAGAATGCTGCCAAATATTACTACGGCGAATGAGATGCCCGGTATACCTGCGAGGGCAAATAGCATCATGCCACAACTCACCGGAATACTGATTCCCAATATCAAAAACAGCCACATGAATGCCAACAAAATCACTTGTAAACTTGCTCGTGGCCAATCTGCCAGAGATTTTAATAAACGAATTTCATCAAACAAAGCTACCTGACTTACGAGCGAAAAGTAAAATGCGCCCACGATTAAGCCAGCTACTGTAAACGCGCCTGCCATGAGCAATGCAATCCATACGGATGAAATATCGATAAAGGTTATTTCGCCCCATGGGCGCGCCATCAGCGGAGAGCCAGCCGTCAGGCTTGGCACACCCACCGGATACGAACGCAGTGTCCCTAACAAATTAAAACGTTCTGCCGACAGTAACCACATTTTTTCAACCCCACCCATCATCTCACTCATCTCGGTAAAACTAGCAATCTCACCTCTTGATTGAGAAGCAAATGTCAACCAGGCTTCAATGATATTCTTTACCCGTAAATGCGGAGCCAGCCAAAGCAACAAATCAAGGCCGATGGGAAACAAGATCAGAGCAATGTGGTTTGTAACGGCATCAAATCCAGCAACAATTGCTGAAATCACGCCTGGGGGTGGAATGGTTTGTTTTTTTTGCTGTGTCATCATCGAAGGATCGATTTTACCATATCCTTGCCACCAGGTGGCTTTTAAAAATTGCTGCGGGGCGTGTCAGAAAGTTTGACTTTTAGTAAATCTATGCTATGCTTTTTCGAAGGAGGTAATGTGATGGGTACACAACTTAATTTGATTAAGCAAGTCGATATATTTTTTCGACTTACGCCCACACAACTTGAGCTGATTGCCAGCCTCTGTCAGAAACGAACGTTTAATACCGGCGAAATTATTTTTTATGAGCACACAAAGAGCGACGAGCTATATATCATCATTCAGGGGGAAGTTGATATTCTGATGAATCCATCGCTGGTGAGCAATAAGCCGGATCTGCAAGCAGAACTCATCACGATAGCCAAGCTACGACGTGGACAATCGTTCGGAGAAATCGCCTTGGTTGATCAAGGCTTGCGCTCAGCAACTGCCCGTGCTGCACGGGATCAAACCCAATTGTTGGTCATTGCCAGTGATGATTTGATTAGCCTTTGCGAAACCTGTCCCCGTTTGGGGTATCAGTTCATGTTCAATTTATCTGCGGATCTGTCCCTGAAGATACGAAACACCGATCTGCGCATTCGAGACAAATTGCTGTACAGCCAAAAAGATAAATCAGTTGGATAACAGCCATGTATTTTCGCTTCGAAACCAAAAATCCTGCTCTGTATGGAAATGAAAATTGGCATAGATGTGATGCAATATAACCCCCTCTTCCTAATTTTCGACACACTTTTACCGAATTTTACAAAATCTATAATAAAGATTTCATAAAAGCCTATATTCGACTCTTGACCGATTAAATCCGTACTTGTAGAATCTCTATACATATCGGTCTTGGGTTACCGCGCGAACGAGAATGCCAATTCTTTTGCGTGCGGTTTTTGCCTTTGTGATCCGGTGTTGTCCATCAACCTGGAAGGAGGTAACGTATTATTTAAAGTGAAAATAACGCGATCCTTACTTTCTAAAATTCTATTCCCCACCCAATTTTTCCGAGGAGGAAGAAGTATATGACTAAGCGTAGTCTCATTATTTTAGGTTTGCTGGTGGTAGCCAGCATGGTCTTGGCCGCATGTGGCGGATCATCATACGAATGTGATGACCCGATTGGCTGCGTGACCTACGGCCCGGGTGAACCCGTCCGCATCGCTTCGGCACTGGTAATCTCTGGCCCGAATACTGATCTTGGTACTGACTCACAATATGGTGCTGAAATCGCAATCGCATTCCGCGACAACATTATGGGGCACCCGATCGAACTTCAGGCGGAAGATGATGGCTGCTCTGCTGAAGGTGGACAGTCCGCTGGCCAGAAAATCACATCTGATCCTACGATCATTGCAATCGTTGGCACAAGCTGCTCCGGCGCTGGTGTCCCCATGTCTGAGGTAATGTCCGAGGCTGGCTACTCGATGGTATCCCCATCCAACACAGCACCATCTCTGACTGATCCCGATCAGGCCTGGAATCCTGGCTATCTGCGCACCGCGCACAACGACAAAGTGCAAGGTAAAGCAATGGCTGATTTCGCCTACAATGTTCTGGGTCTGACCACCGCGGCTGCAATCCACGATGGCGATCCCTACACCGAAGGTCTGGCGCGTGTATTTGCTGACTCCTTCGAAGAACTTGGTGGCACGATCGTAGAATTCACAGCTGTTAATAAAGGCGACACCGATATGCGCCCCGTGCTCTCCGCGGTAGCTGCTGCCGGCCCACCCGAATTTCTGTATTACCCTGTCTTCACAGCCGAAGGCGGCTTCTTGACCAAACAGGCCAAGGAAGTAACCGGGCTTGAAAACACCGTTTTGGCTGCTGCCGATGGCATGATTTCTTCTGCCGCTATTGAAGCAGTTGGCGAAGCTGGCGAAGGTATGTACTTCTCTGGTCCGGATCTGTCCTTCTCGGGTGATATCTATGATAAATTCCTCGCCAAATACATCGAAGACTATGGCTCCGAACCGATTTCGGTCTTCCATGCACATGCGTTTGATGCCACCAATATGATCTTTGACTGCATCGAAGAAGTTGCCGTTCAAGATGGTGAATCAATCCACATTGGCCGTCAGGCTCTGCGCACCTGCTTGTACAGCACATCTGGCAAACAGGGTATCACTGGCACACTGACCTGCAATGAATACGGCGACTGTGCGGATCCCAAGATTTCCGTTTCGCAGCTCACCAACGGCGAATACGTGAAAGTTTGGCCCTAAGCCTGGTTCATAAACCATAAAACGTAGTTCAAATGGGGATGGGTTCGCAGATTTCGCCGAGCCCATCCCTTTTGTAAAACATAAATTAGCGAAGAGGAGATTACCCATGCTACAACGCCTCAAGGATACTGACTTTCTGGGTCTCGTATTGTGGGTTTTTCGTGCAGCAATGATCATCATGATCGTATGGGGGACCGTTGCTACCATTATCGAAAACCCCTACCCTGCCCACACCTGGATTGATACCATTGTTGCCGGCATTGCCCAAGGAAGTCTATACGCACTTATCGCCATTGGGTATACACTCGTTTATGGTGTACTTTTTATGATTAACTTCGCTCATGGCGAGTTCTTCATGTCTGGTATTATGACGGCAACTATTTTCGTCGCGCAACCGATGGGTGCATCTGGATTCTTAGATCGAAACCCCATTCTTGGATTGGCAATCATCACAGTTGTCGCGATGTCGGTTTCTGTCGGAATCGCGTTACTAACGGAGCGCGTCGCTTATCGCCCCCTTCGCAAAGCCCCTCGCTTGGTTCCATTGATCACCGCAATTGGGGCATCGTTCTTCTGGCAATATTTCTTCAGAGGGTTATATGGCTCTGAGGTAAAATCCTTTCCACAACTTGAAAGTCTGACGGGAAAGGTATCCGTTGTTGGGATCGAAATTTTAAAGACGCATATTGTTGTCATTGTGGCCGCAATCCTGATGTTGATCGGCCTGTATATGTTCGTCATGAAAACTAAGACAGGCAAATCCATTCGTGCGGTAGCTGAGAATAAAGATGTTGCTGCACTGATGGGCATTGATGTTGATAAGTCTGTTTCAATCACTTTTGCAATGGGTGCAGCCATGGCAGGTATTGCCGGGGTTCTATATGCGGTAGTATTTCGACAAGTACACTTCTTCATGGGTTTTATCCCCGGTATCAAAGCCTTTACAGCAGCCGTCCTGGGCGGTATCGGCAGTATTCCTGGCGCTGCAATCGGTGGCTTGTTCTTGGGAATGTTTGAATCTGTCGGACCCGGCCTCTTTCTCGAGGGTTTAGGAGTTCCAGCTCCGCACCAATTAAAAGACGTTATCGCATTTACAATGTTGGTATTGGTGCTGATCTTCCGGCCTCAAGGCATTCTCGGAGAGCGGTTAGCAGAGGAAAAGGCATAGGAAATCAGCCATGACTATAAAAAAATCTGTCAATTTCCAAGATATCATCAAATATGGCTTACTAGCCGGATTAATTGCGCTAAGCTTGAGTGCAATTGGCTTTATCACTCTGCTGGGAGAACGTGAACTCATTTCCATTTCAGGTTTTTTTACACTGGGACACGTTTTTCTATTTGCCGCTCCATTAGCGTTGGCCTTTACAATTGCAGAGAAAACTCATCAAGAAAGCAAAGCCAAATCTATCGGATATGGTTTTGCCATTGGCGCGATTGCGGCTCTCCCATTGGTATTGCTCATCTTTGCGGCATCGGCCGTTGATATTCGCCAATTCTTGGTCAATGTATCCCCTGAACTCATTACACTGCTTACGTTCGGTCAAAGCCTTGGTGTAGGTAGTTTGTTGCTTGCCCTCAGCTTTGGCCTTGTGGGAGCCTTTGCTGCCATCGTTAGCGTGCTACCTCCAAAAATCCGCCGCCCAGTCATTAACTCCCTCTCTTGGACATTAATTGCTGGCACATTTTCGGAAATTCTCCTGGGACGTATCCGTAGCCTTTTCGGCAGAGGGTTTGCCAAGTTAATCTTCTCGGGGGAAGCGCTAAACCCACTATTTGCCGTTATCCTTCTGGTGGCG